>NZ_JBFRFA010000020.1:0-68254 GCF_052114585.1 Pedococcus sp. 2YAF34 | reverse complement strand
AGTCCGGGACTTCGGCGCAGACGGAATCACTCGATGCGCAGCGCCGCCAGGACGCGGTTGATCGAGCTGGTGACGCCGAACTCGCTGGCCACCCGACTCATGAGGACGGGGTCGGCCACCTCCGTCGGCAGGGACATGTCGACCGCTGGCACCGGCGCGTCGGGTGCCACCTGCACCACCTTCGGCGCGACGTCGAGGTAGGCGGCGCCGGCCTCCAGGCGGGTCCGCTGCGCGCCCTTGATCTCGGGGTCCCCACCGTCGACGGCCGCGCGCAGGGCGACCAGCGACCCGTACTTCTCGATGAGCTTGGCCGCCGTCTTCTCGCCGATGCCGGCCACGCCGGGCAGCCCGTCGCTGGTGTCGCCGCGCAGGACCGCCATGTCGGCGTAGGCCGGGCCGCTCGCGACCGCGTACTTGGTGCGCAGGAACGCCTCGTCGACCAGGTCGGGGTCGCGCACGCCACCGCGCGCGGTGTAGATGACCCGGACCGGGCCGGCGTCGTCGACGAGCTGGAACAGGTCGCGGTCACCGGTGACGACGTCCACGGCCATGTCCGCCTTGTGGCGCGCCGTGAGGGTGCCGATGACGTCGTCGGCCTCGAAGCCGTCGGCGCCGAGCCGGGGGAGCCCGAGCGCCTCGAGGACGTCACGGATGACGGGCACCTGCGGGGTGAGGTCGTCCGGCGACTCCTCCTCGACGAGCGACCCGTCGACCAGCCGGTGGGCCTTGTAGGTCGGGATCGCGTCCACCCGGAACTGCGGGCGCCAGTCGTTGTCCCAGCAGGCCACGAAGTGGGTCGGCTGGTGGGTCGTGATGAGCGACGCCACCATGTCGAGGAACCCGCGGATCGCGTTGGTGGGCGGCTCGCCCGGGTCCTTGCGCTGGTCAGGCACGCCGAAGAACGCCCGGAAGTACAGGGACGCGGAGTCGAGCAGCATCAGGCGCCCGGTGGGCTCGGAAGTCATGTGCCCATGCTGCCAGCACAGGGGTGTGCCGCTCAGTAGGCTGTCGGGCGTGGAAGACCTCGATCGACGCATCGTCTCCCTGCTGCGCTCCGACGGCCGCATGAGCTACACCGACCTGGGCAAGGCGATGGGGCTGTCGACCTCGGCCGTGCACCAGCGGGTGCGCCGCCTCGAGGAGCGCGGGGTGCTCAAGGGGTATGCCGCGGTCGTCGACTACGCCGAGCTCGGCCTGCCGCTCACGGCGTTCATCTCCATCACGCCCCTCGACCCGGCGGCCCCCGACGACATCCCCGACCGGCTGCGCGACGTCAGCGAGATCGAGGCGTGCCACTCGGTGGCGGGCGAGGAGAACTACATCCTCAAGGCCAGGGTGCGCACCCCCGGCGACCTCGAGGTGCTGCTCGCCAGGATCCGCGCCGTGGCCAACGTGGCCACCCGCACCACCGTGGTGCTCTCCACCCCCTGGGAGTAGAGCTGCCGCGCCGGTGGGCCGCTGGCCTCACCGCGGCTGGCCAGCCGGTCAGGAGGCGCCGGAGGCCGAGGTGCCGTCGAGCTCGGCGAGGGTGAGCACCACGAGCGAGGCGGTCCAGACCAGCGGCGCCGGCCCGGCCGGGCGCCCGGTCCTGGTGACCTTCTCCGGCAAGGAGCCGTGTGCCGTCCGGTGCGCGTCCAGCCACGCGAGCCGCAGGCCGGCTGCGTGCCATTGGCCGCCGGCAGCGTCCGACAGAGCCACCAGGGCGGTCTGGGGGGTCCACGAGGCACCGCCCGGCTTGAGCCACTGCACTCCCGGGGCGACACCGCCGGCCGGTTGCGAGGCCTCCCGCTGGTAGTGCGCCCGCGCCTTCTCCACCGCCCGCACCATGCCGGCGGGGAGGTCGTCCTCGGCGGTGAACGGCGGCAGCAGCACCACGAGCGAGGCGTCCAGGCCCCCGTCGTCACCGAACCGCTCGTAGCCCGGTCCCATGCCGCGCTCGACCGTCGTGGCCAGACTGGCGACGGTGGCGTGCGTCCGGCTCGACGCCTCGAGGTCTCCCGTGGCGGCGTAGTCGCGGCCGGCCGCCGCCAGGCCTGCCAGCATCGGCGCCACAGTGCCCAGGGACGTGCGGGTGACCGGCACCTCCCAGTAGTCGGGCGAGGGTGGAGGCAGCCGTCGGCCACCGTCCACGAGCCCGGTCAGGGTCCGCACGCACCGATCACGCAGCTCGGATGCCGACGGCGGCACGCCCGCGTCGTCGTCGCGGCGGACCTCCGCGATGGCCCACAGCACCCACCCGCAGCCGTCGGACTGCCGCGGGCGGTCGGTCAGCGGGCTGCCGTCCATGGCGTACCTGGCCTGGAACCCCACGGCCGGGTCGAACTCGAGCCGCGCCAGGCGGTCGAGCACGGACGCCGCGTCGCTGGGGTGGCCGCTGCGGCTGAGCGCGACCGCCGCGAACGAGCCGTCTCTGGGCCAGAAGTGGTCCCACGGGCCACCCGGGCCGGCCGAGACGGTCCCGTTCGCCTCGAGGTGGGCGTGGACGTCGACGAGCGCCCACCGGGCCATGTCCTGCCACGGCGTCCCGGAGCCCGGGACGGTGCCCGAGGCGAGCCAGCGCAGGTCGGCGGCCTCCTGGCCGTTGTCCGCGTAGGCGGGCTGCGCGCGGTACCCGGGAGCGGTGATGAGCTGTTCCTCCGGCGGCATGGCCCGTGGGCCGGCCGCGGCGCCGGCCACCAGCGCGGCCACGCCGAGCAGCACCGGCACCACGAAGCGTCGTCTCACCCGCACCCTCTCGCTCGCCGGTCCGGCGGACCCGATCCCTTCCGGCCACCGTAGATCGGGCCGGGCCCGGATCGGGGCGAGTCGCCGACATTTCCCGCCGGCGTCCACCGGGTGGGCGCGGGACGGCCATCGGCGACCCGGCGGCTCGGCGCTCAGCGGGCGATCGGGGCCAGGGAGGCGCCGGTGGCGGCGACGAGGTCGTCGGGGGACAGGGAGAGGTCCAGCCCGCGCCGGCCGCCGGAGACGTAGACGACGTCGAAGGCCGTGGCGCCCCGGTCGAGGACCGTGGGGAGCCGCTTCTTCTGGCCGATGGGAGAGATGCCGCCGACGACGTATCCGGTGCTGCGCTCCGCCGCCACCGGGTCTGCCATCGACACCTTCTTCACACCCAGGGCCGTCGCGAGCGCCTTGAGGTCGAGGCTGCGGTCGACCGGCACGATGCCGACTGCCAGGCCGCGATCGGCCTCCACGAGCAGGGTCTTGAACACCTGGCCGGGTGGCACCGACAGCGCGGCCGCGGCCTCCAGTCCGTAGGAGGCCGCGGCCGGGTCGTGCTCGTAGGGGTGGATGCCGAAGCGCACACCGAGGCGCGTCAGCGCCGTGGTGGCAGGGGTGCCGGCCGAGCGGTCACGTCGGGATCCCATGCGGTACGCGGTGGGCGCGGGGTGACCGAGGTGGGCAGGCGGGTCAGCGCTGCTCGACGCGCTGGACGAGCTTCCACGCGGCAGGCAGCAGCCCGGCGGCGACCGCGATCTTGATCGCGTCGCCGAGCAGGAACGGCACGACGCCCTTGGCCAGGCCGGTGGACAGGTCCATGCCGGTGGCGGCCATGAGGTAGGGCAGCCCGACGGCGTAGATGACGACGTTGCCGAGGACCATGAGGCCGGCTGTCCGCACGACCGTGCGGTCGGCACCGCGCTGGGCCAGCCAGCCCACGAGGGCGCCGGCCGCGACGAACCCGATGATGTAGCCGAACGACGGGAAGCCGTAGCCGCTGGCGTGGCCGGCGAACCACGGCACCCCGGCCATGCCGGCAGCCATGTAGAGGCCGACGCTGAGCAGCCCGCGGACGGAGCCGAGCGCGGCACCGGTGAGCAGCGCGGCGAAGGTGCCGAGGGTCAGCGGGACCGGCGTGAACGACAGCGGGATGGCGAACTGGGCGAGCAGGCCGACGAAGGCGGCGCCGCCGAGGACGAGGACGGCGTCACGGACGAGACCGCCCGGGATGACGTCGGCGAGGACACGCTTGCGGGGGAGGGCGATGGCAGTCACGGGAGCAACCTAGCGAAGCCCCGAGCCGCCGCACACCGACGTCTCACGTCGACCACGTCACACGGCCCCCTCACACCAGGGCGGTGTCGCGCTCGGCCGCCTCACGGCTCGCGGCGGCGCGTTCGACGGCGACGGCGTGGGCCGTCTCGTGGTCACCCTGCTCACGCCACCACTGCTGCCCGGCCTCGGGGAGGGTGTAGATCGGGTCGTAGTAGACGTAGTCGCGCGACAGCGCGTCGGTGTCGGCCCCCTCGATGGAGGTGCGGTAGTTCTTTCGCCAGAACGACATCCCGCGCTCGGTGTCGTAGCTGTCGACCTGGTGCACCCAGCGCTTGCCGACGTAGGGGACGTCGCAGACGATGCGCGGCGTCGCGAACCCGGGCAGGTAGCCCATCATCGAGTGCTGCAGGTGCTGGGCCTCCGCGAGCGAGAGCCGCCAGTGCTCGCTGAACGGGATCATGTCGCACATGTAGAAGTAGTACGGCGTGATCATGGCGTCGTCCTGCAGGGCGAAGCAGAGGTCGAGCAGCTGCTCGACGGAGTCGTTGACCCCGCGCATGAGGACGCCCTGGTTGCGCACGTCGCGGACGCCCGCCTGCAGCATCGCCTTCGCGGCGTCGGCGACCAGCGGCGTGACCGACTGGGCGCTGTTGACGTGGGTGTGGATGGCGAGCGAGACACCGCGCGAGCGGGCCTTCGCCGACACGCGCGCGACCCCCTCGACGACGTCGTCCTGCAGCCAGTGCTGCGGCAGGCCCATGAGCGCCTTGGTGGCGAGCCGGATGTCGCGGACGTTCTCGACGTCCAGCAGCTTGTCCAGGAACCCCTCGAGGTTCTTCCACGGCATGTTGGCCACGTCGCCGCCCGAGACGACGACGTCGCGCACCTGCGGGGTGCGCTGCAGGTAGTCGAGCATCGCGGCATACCGGTCGACCGGCTTGCCGGTGAGCTTGAGCTTGTCGATGACGGCGGTGGAGTTGCCGACGAGGTCCATGCGCGTGCAGTGGCCGCAGTACTGCGGGCAGGTCGGCAGCATCTCGGCGAGGACCTTGGTGGGGTAGCGGTGCGTCAGGCCCTCGACGGCCCACATGTCGTGCTCGTGCAGGCTGTCGCGGGTGGCGTGCGGGTGGCTCGGCCAGTCGGTGCGACGGTCGGAGAACACCGGGAGCATGTAGCGGCGGACCGGGTCGGCGTAGAACGCGCGGGTGAACTCGACACCGGCTGCAGGCATCCGGCCGTCGGCCCAGGTCATCTCACTGACCATGGTGTTCATCATCTGCGGCGGCACGAGCATCGACATCGTGGCGCGCTCGGCCTGGTCGCGCTCGAGGTCGGCGTAGAACGCGTCGGTGAGCAGGTCGCCCATGAGCTCGCGGAGCTGCTTGAGGTTCTTGACGCAGTGGGCGCGCTGCCACTGGGCGCTGGCCCAGTCCTGGGCCGTGACGTCCCGCCACCCGGGGAAGCGGGTCCAGTCGGGCTCGACCAGCTCGCGGTGGCGGTAGACGTAGGGCTGCTCGATCGCGGTGCTCATACGTGGCAGGATACGGGACAGGTTGCGTCGATCGGGAACCTTCGCCGCAAGATCTTCACCTCGTGTCGCTATAGCTGGGAGATTCTGTGCCTCACACCCCCTCGTCGCCGGTCGGCCTCCACCGCGTCCTCGAGCCCGCCGGAGCGACGCTGCCGCAGGCGGCGCAGCGCCTCGACGCCCGTCCGGAGCTGTGGCCCGACGAGGTGCGCATCGCGGTCGAGACCCTCAACCTCGACGCGGCCTCCTTCCGCCAGCTGTCGGAGAAGCACGGCGGCGACGGTGAGGCGGTGCGCGCCGAGGTGCTCGACATCGTCGCCACCCGAGGCAAGATGCAGAACCCCGTGACCGGCTCGGGCGGCATGCTCATCGGCACCGTCGAGGAGGTCGGGCCGCAGTCCCCGCTGGGCCTGTCGGTCGGCGACCGGGTGGCCACGCTGGTCTCGCTGTCGCTCACGCCGCTCGTCCTCACCGACGGCCTCGCCCGCTGGGACGGCCGCTCCGAGCGCGTGCCAGCACAGGGGCACGCGGTCCTGTTCGGCCGCTCCATCGCCGCGCAGCTCCCCGACGACCTCAGCCCCGACCTCGCGCTGATGGTGATGGACGTGTGCGGCGCCCCCGCCCTCGTGCACCGCGTCGTTGCCGAGTACGCCGCCCGCGGGCACGCCCCGACCGTGGCCGTCCTCGGTGGTGCCGGGAAGTCGGGCTCCCTCTCGCTGGCAGCCGCGGCCGAGGCGGGCGCCGCCCACCGCATCGCGGTGGTGCCCGTCGAGCGGGAGGCCGAGCTGCTGCGGGACACCGGCCTGGCCGAGGAGGTCGTGGTCGCCGACGCGCGCAGCCCGCTGGGCCTGTCCGAGGCCGTGGCCGCTGCGGGTGGGCCGGCGGACGTCACCGTCGTCTGCGTCGACGTGCCCGGCTGCGAGCAGCCCGCCATCCTGTCCACCGCCCAGGGCGGCACCATCATCTTCTTCTCGATGGCCACGAGCTTCGCCGCGGCGGCGCTCGGTGCGGAGGGCGTCGCCGCCGACGTCCGCATGCTCGTCGGCAACGGCTACGTGCCCGGCCACGCGGCGTACGCCCTGGACCTGCTGCGCCGGGACGCGGTCGTCCGCGGCCTGTTCGAGGGGCGCCTCGAGGAGCAACCGGTCCGGTAGGGACCAACTTCCCTGCGCGACCCCGTCGGACATGGTGCGATCGGGGGTATGCGCCCAGACCCGGCTCCCACCGCACCCTCCGCGATCGCGTACGCACCGGACGACCTCGACCTCGACCTGCGGTGGTGGGCGGCGGCCAACTACCTCACCGTCGGCCAGATCTACCTGCGCGAGAACGCGCTGCTGCGCGAACCGCTGCGGCTGGAGCACACCAAGCCGCGGCTGCTCGGCCACTGGGGGACCAGTCCCGGCCTGTCCATGGTCTACACGCTGCTCAACCGCGTCATCCGCGCCACCGACAGCGACTGGCTCTACGTCACCGGCCCCGGGCACGGCGGGCCCGCGCTGGTCGCGGCGGCGTGGCTCGAGGGGACCTACACCGAGGTGTACCCCCACATCGGCGACGACGCGGCCGGGGTGCGCGACCTGTTCCGGCAGTTCTCCTCGCCCGGCGGGGTGCCCAGCCACGTCAGCGTCCAGACGCCGGGCAGCATCCACGAGGGCGGTGAGCTCGGCTACGCCCTCGTGCACGCGGCGGGGGCGGCGTTCGACCACCCCGACCTGACTGTCGCCTGCGTCGTCGGGGACGGCGAGGCCGAGACGGGGCCGCTCAGCGCCTCGTGGCGGCTGCCGACGTTCCTCAACCCCCGGCGCGACGGGGCGGTCCTGCCGATCCTGCACCTCAATGGCTACAAGATCGCCGGGCCCACCGTCCTCGGCCGCACGGACGACGCAGATGTCGAGGCCTACCTGATGAGCCAGGGCTGGGACCCCGTCACGGTGTCCGGCGACGACCCGCGGGAGGTCTTCCCCGCCCTGCTCGACGCGCTGCTCGACGCCCACAGCCGCATCCGCGAGCTGCAGGTCACCGCCCGCGGGGCCGGCGCCCCGGCCGAGCCCGTCCGGCACCGGTGGCCGGCCATCGTCCTGCGCACACCCAAGGGCTGGACCGGTCCGGCCGTCGTCGACGGCGTCCAGGTGGAGGGCACCAACCGCGCCCACCAGGTCCCGCTCTCCGGCCTCGCCGACCACCCGGAGCACCTGCGGATGCTCGAGGAGTGGATGCGCTCCTATCGGTCCGAGGAGCTGTTCGACGACGAGGGCCGCCTCGTCCCCGAGCTGCGCGACCTGGCTCCCGAGGGCGACCGGCGCATGTCCGCGACGCCGTACGCCAACGGCGGCCGGCTGCGGACCCCGCTGCCCATGCCCGAGCTCGCGGCGTACGAGGTGGCGGTGGAGCCCTCGGGCCGCGGCCGGGACCTCGTCGAGAACACCATCACCACGGGCCGGCTGCTGCGCGACCTGTACGCCGCGACGGCCCGCCCCGACGGTGGCGGCACCTTCCGGCTGTTCTCCCCGGACGAGACCGCGAGCAACCGGCTGCAGCCGGTGTTCGAGGTCACCGACCGGTGCTTCATGGGACCGCTGCGCGACACCGACGACGACCTCGGCCCCGACGGCCGTGTCATGGAGGTGCTGAGCGAGCACCTGTGCCAGGGCTGGCTCGAGGGCTACCTGCTGTCGGGGCGGCACGGGATGTTCGCGACGTACGAGGCGTTCGCCATGGTGTCGGCGTCGATGGCGGTGCAGCACGTCAAGTGGCTGCAGCACGCCCAGGAACTGCCGTGGCGGGACTCGGTGTCCTCGCTCAACATCCTGTTGACCTCGACCTGCTGGCGCAACGACCACAACGGGTTCTCCCACCAGGGTCCCGGGCTCATCGACTGCCTGCTGCCGTTGGCTCCCGGGGTGGTCCGCGTCTTCCTGCCACCGGACGCCAACACCGCGCTGTGGATCAGCGAGCACTGCCTGTCCGGCACCGACCACGTCAACCTCATCGTCGTCGACAAGCAGAAGCACCTGCAGTACCTCTCCCTCGAGGAGGCCGCCCGGGCATGCTCGGCCGGTGCCTCCATGTGGGAGTGGGCCAGCACCTGCGGCCCGGACGACGACCCCGACATCGTGCTGGCCTGCGCCGGCGACGTGCCGACGCAGGAGGCGCTCGCGGCCGCCGAGCTGCTGCGCGACCACGTGCCCGACCTCAAGGTGCGGTTCGTCAACGTCATCGACCTGATGACGCTGATCCCCGAGAACGACCACCCCAACGGGTTCTCCGACAGCCACTTCGAGGACGTGTTCACCCCGGAGCGGCACGTCGTGTTCGCGTTCCACGGCTATCCGCGCGCCGTCCACCAGCTCATCCACGGCCGGGCCAACCCGGGGCGTTTCCACGTCCGCGGGTTCAGCGAGCAGGGCACGACGACGACGCCGTTCGACATGGTGGTGCTCAACAAGATGAGCCGCTTCCACCTCGCCAAGGAGGTGCTGCGACGGGCACGCACCAGGCCCGCGGGATGGCGCGAGCTCAAGGACCTGTGCGACCAGCGGCTCGCCGAGCACGAGACCCACATCCGCGAGCACCTGGAGGACCTGCCGGACATCGCGGGCTGGACCTGGAGCGGACCGTCCGACCACCGACCGTCCGACCCCGGACCTTCCGACCGGGCGGCGTCGGACGAGTCGTCCCGGTAGTTTCAGCCCCGTGGCCACGAGCATCTACATCGCCGGCACCGAGGCGCAGTCCGGCAAGTCGGCGGTGGCGGTCGGCCTGCTCGACCAGCTGAGCCGCCGGGCCGGGAGGGTCGGGGTGTTCCGGCCCATCGTGCGCGCCGGTGCGCCCGACGAGCTGGTCCGGACCCTGCTGGCGCAGCTTCCGGGCGACCTCACCATCGAGCAGGCGTGCGGCGTCACGTACGACGAGCTGCACGCCTCGCCCGACCACGCCATGGGCCTCATCGTGGACCGGTTCCACGAGGTGGCGCGTGACCACGACGTGGTGCTGGTCGTCGGCTCCGACTTCACCGACGTGTCGGCACCCACCGAGTTCTCGGTCAACGCCGCGGTGGCGGCGAACCTCGGCTCACGGCTGCTGCTCGTGGTTCCCGCCGCCGACCACGACCCGGCGCAGGTCGCCACCGCCGCCGAGATGGCCGTCGTGGCGGCCCGGGAGGCCCACGCCCACGTGACCGGCGTCGTGGCCAACCGGGTGGACCCGGCGCGCGTGGAGCAGGTGACCGCTGCGGTGTCGGCGCTGGTCGGGGTCCCGGTGCAGTCCCTGCCCGACACCCCGCTGCTCCGGGCGCCTACCGTCAAGGACCTCATGGACGCCTGCGCGGGCCGCCTCGTGCACGGTGACACCGGCTGGCTCGACCGGGAGTGCACGGGGCTGGTCGTCGCCGCCATGACCATGCCGCACGTCCTCGACCGGCTCCTCGACGGGGGAGTGGTGATCGTCCCCGGTGACCGCGAGGACGTCCTGCTCGGTGTCCTGCTCGCGCACCGGTCCAAGACCTTCCCGACGTTGTCCGGGATCGTCCTCAACGGCGGGTTCCCCCTCACCCCGCAGGTCGAGCGGCTGATCGAGGGGCTCGACGTCGTCCTGCCGGTCATCGCCACCGACGGCGGCACGATGACCACGGCCACGAGGCTGGGTGCGGCGCGCGGTCGGCTCACGCCCGACTCGACGCGCAAGCTCGAGGCGGCGGTCGCCATGGTGGAGCGCGGCCTGGACGCCGAGGCGCTGCTCGGACCGGTCGCCACGACGGGCGAGGGCACCGTGACCCCGCTGATGTTCGAGCACCGGCTCGTCGACGAGGCACGGCTGTCCGGGGCGCACATCGTGCTGCCGGAGGGCGCGGAGGACCGGATCCTGCTGGCTGCCGACACCGTGCTGGCCCGCGGGATCGCCAAGCTCACGCTGCTCGGCGACGAGGAGACCGTCCGCGCCAACGCCGGGCTTCTCGGCGTCGACATCACGGGGGCGGACGTCGTGGACCCCGGCACGAGCGACCTGCGCGAGGGGTTCGCCGCGGAGTACGCGCAGCTGCGGGCCCACAAGGGCGTGACCCTCGACCAGGCACGCGACCGGGTCGCCGACCCCTCCTACTTCGGCACGATGATGGTGCACCAGGGCCTGGCCGACGGCATGGTTGCCGGCTGCGTCACCACGACGGCCCACACGATCCGCCCCGCCCTCGAGGTGGTGCGCACGGCCCCGGGGGTCTCGGTCGTCTCCAGCGTGTTCCTCATGTGCCTCGCCGACCGCGTGCTCGTCTACGGCGACTGCGCGGTCAACCCCGACCCCACCGCCGAGCAGCTCGCCGACATCGCGATCTCCTCGGCCCGCACCGCGGAGCAGTTCGGCATCGAGCCGCGGGTGGCGATGCTGTCCTACTCGACGGGGGAGTCGGGGTCGGGCGCCGACGTCGACAAGGTGCGGGCCGCCACCGCTCTGGTCCACGAGCGGGAACCGGGCCTGCCCGTCGAGGGCCCCATCCAGTACGACGCGGCGGTGGACCTGGGCGTGGCCGCGACCAAGCTCAAGGACAGCCCGGTGGCCGGGCGCGCCACGGTGCTCGTCTTCCCCGACCTCAACACCGGCAACAACACCTACAAGGCTGTGCAGCGCAGCGCCTCGGCCGTCGCCATCGGCCCCGTGCTGCAGGGGCTCAACCGCCCGGTCAACGACCTGTCCCGGGGAGCCCTGGTGCGCGACATCGTCAACACCATCGCCATCACGGCCATCCAGGCCGGCGCCTGATGGCGAGCCGCACCGTCCTGGTCGTCAACGCCGGGTCCTCGTCGCTGAAGTACGAGGTGGTCGACGCCGTCACGGGACGCACCGCCGCGTCCGGGATGGTCGACCGCATCGGCGGAGCGGGTCGGCTGCGGCACCAGACCGGGGACGACACCCATGAGCGCGACGTCACCTGTCGCGACCACGGCGAGGCCCTCGGTGCGGCGAGGGAGGCGCTGCGCGAGCACGGCCCGGACCTGTCCGGGGCGGGCTTGTACGCGGTGGGCCACCGCGTGGTGCACGGCGGACCACGGTTCAGCGCGCCGGTCGTGGTCGACGACGACGTGGTCGAGGCGATCCGCTCGCTCGTGCCGCTGGCCCCGCTGCACAACCCGGCCAACCTCGAGGGCATCCTCAGCGCGCGGGAGTCCTTCCCCGGCGTCCCGCAGGTAGCAGTCTTCGACACGGCCTTCCACCAGACGCTGCCCAGGGAGGCCCACACGTACGCGGTGCCCGCCGAGTGGCGCGAGCAGCACCGCGTGCGCCGCTACGGCTTCCACGGCACCTCCCACCGCTACGTCTCCCAGCGCACCGCCGAGCTGCTCGGGCGCGCACCCGAGGACTGCGCGGTCATCGTGCTCCACCTCGGCAACGGCGCCAGCGCCTGCGCGGTGAAGGCCGGCCGCAGCATCGACACCTCGATGGGGCTGTCCCCGCTCGAGGGCCTGGTCATGGGCACCCGGTCCGGGGACGTCGATCCTGCCCTGGGCGCGTACCTGGCGCGGGTCGCCGACCTGGACGCGAGGTCCTACGACGAGGCCCTCAACTTCCGCAGCGGCCTCCTCGGCCTGGCGGGTGTGTCCGACCTGCGTGAGCTCGAGCAGCGGCGGGCCAGCGGCGACGACGCCGCTGCGCTCGCCTTCGACGTCATGACCTACCGGCTGCGCAAGTACGTCGGCGCGTACGCCGTGGCGCTCGGAGGCGTGGACGCCATCGCGTTCACGGGTGGGATCGGGGAGAACAGCGCGCCGGTGCGCGCCGCGGTGCTCGACGGCCTCGGAGCCCTCGGGGTGGAGCTGGACCCTGAGGCGAACGAGGACGGCGAGCCTGAGCGGCGGGTGACCGCCGTGACCAGCCGGGTGCCCGCGTGGGTGGTGCCGACCCGTGAGGAGCTGGAGATCGCCCGCGCGTGCCTGTCCGTCCTCGGCGACGAGAGGGCGAAGGCCGACGCATAGGGTGCTCGCGTGAGCACTCTCTACCGCGGCGGCTTCGTCTACTCACCCATCGACCCCTTCGCCAACGCGATGGTCGTCGACGACGCGACGGGCACGATCGCCTGGATCGGTGGCGACGACGCGGCCGCGGTCCACGGCGACGCGGTGGACCGCGTCGTCGAGCTCGACGGGGCCCTGGTGACGCCGGCCTTCGTCGACGCCCACGCCCACCTGTCGCAGACGGGCGCGGGTCTGCGCGGCGTCGACGTCGCCACCACGCGCAGCGCCGCCGAGGCGCTGTCGCGCATCGAGGACGCCGGACGTCGCCAGCAGGGACGCCCGGTCTACGCCCCCAACTGGGACGAGGGCCTGTGGGCCGAGCGACGCGCGATGACCGCGGCCGAGCTCGACCGGGCGACCTACGGTGGTGTCGTCTACTCGCCCCGCGTCGACGGCCACTCCGCCGTCATCTCCTCGGCGCTCGCGGCCGCGTGCGGTGCCCGTGACCTCCCCGGCTGGAAGGGGGAGGGGCTGGTCACCCGCGAGGCCCACCACGCGGCGCGCGAGGCGTTCAACCAGGCGGTGACGCCCGCCCAGCGCCGCGCCGACATCGACCTCGCGCTGCGCACCGCGGCGGCAGCGGGCATCGGCCTCGTCCACGAGAACGGCGGCCCCGTCGTCTCCAGCGCCGACGACTTCGCCGACGTCCTGGCGGCAGGGGAGGGCGGTGACGTGCCGCAGACCCTGGGCTACTGGGCCGAGCTCGTGGCCGACGAGCAGCAGGCGCGCGACGTCGCGACCCTGCACGGCGCTCGCGGCCTGGCGGGCGACCTCAACGTCGACGGCTCCATCGGCTCGCGGACCGCCCACCTGCGGTCCGGGTACGCCGACGCGCCCGGTCACACGGGCAACCCCTACCTGTCCGTCGCCGAGGTCCGCGACCACGTGGCGGCCTGCTCGCTCGCGGGGCTGCAGGCCGGGTTCCACGTGATCGGCGACGCCGGCGTGGACACCGTGGTCGAGGGGTTCGAGGCCGCAGCCGAGCTGGTCGGCGCGCCCGTCGTCGCCCGGTCCCGGCACCGCCTCGAGCACCTCGAGATGGTCGACCGCCGCGCCATCGAGCGCCTGGTCGCCCTCGGTGTCGGGGCCAGCGTCCAGCCTGCCTTCGACGCCCTGTGGGGCGGGTCCGACGCGATGTACGCCGCGCGGCTAGGCGCCGAGCGCGTCGTCGGGGAGGCGCCGATGAACCCGTTCGCCTCCATGCTCGCCGCCGGGATGACCGTCGCGCTGGGCTCCGACACCCCCGTGACGCCGTTCGCACCGTGGGAGGCCGTGCGCGCCTGCATCGAGCACCACGACGAGCGCCAGCGGATCTCCGCCCGCTCGGCGTTCCTCGCCCACACCCGGGGCGGCTGGCGCGCTGCGGGGCTCGACGACCGCGGCTACCTCCACCTCGGCCTGCCTGCCACGTTCGCGGTCTGGAAGGTCGGCGACCTCGTCGTGCAGGCCCCGGACGACCGCATCCAGACGTGGAGCACCGACCCGCGGTCGGGCACTCCGGGACTGCCCGACCTGTCGCCCGGTGCCCCCGCCCCCGAGTGCCTGCGCACCGTGGTCCGCGGCCGCACCGTCTTCGACGCGGGCGCCCTAGCCGCCTGACACCGGCGATCCCTACCGCTCCGCGGGGCGCGAAGCGACACAATTCGGGCCATGCGCGTGATCCGGGGGGAGCAGCGGACACAGGAGGGTGTGAGCAGACACCCAGACAGTGACCTCGACGGTCACCCACCCGCCGCCCCCGACGACAGCCCACACCGCCGCCAGCTCGACGAGCAGCTCAGCGCCCTGTTCCGGCAGCACGCGCCCCGCGTCCGCGCCTACGCCCGGCGCCACGTGGAGCCCAGCCAGTGCGACGACGTCGTCTCCGAGACCTTCCTCGTCGCGTGGCGCCGGCCCGAGCAGGTGCCCGACGAACCCCTGCCCTGGCTGCTGGTGGTGGCCCGCAACGTCATCGCCAACCAGCGCCGTACGGCCCGTCGCGCCGACCAGGTCTGGTTCGCCGCGGTGCGGCAGGGCTGGACGTCCACCGCCCCGTCCGCGGACGAGGCCGTCCACGAGCGCGACAGCGTCCTGCGGGCCCTCGAGCAGTGCACCCGCGCGGAGCGTGAGGCGCTCCTGCTCACCGCGTGGGACGGGCTGCCGCCCGCCGAGGCAGCTGCCGTCGCCGGCTGCTCGGTGCGGGCCTTCACCGTCCGGCTCCACCGGGCCCGCGCCCGGCTGCGTGCCGCGCACGCCGCCGAGGCCGCGCCGGGCTCGGCACCCTCCACCCCTTCGCCGTCGGGGGAGCCGGCGCGTACCCCGCACCTCACCCGTGCCGCACTCGCCCAGGAGATCTCATGAAGACGCTCGACCAGCTGCCCGACCGGACCCTCCACCCGCGTGACCCGTTCGCGCTGCTCGTGGCCGCCCGTCCCACCGACGACGACCTCACCGACGACTGGGGCCCTGCAGACGTCGAGGACACCCTGGCCTCCACCCGCCGCCGCGCGGACGCGCAGCACACCTCGGCAGGGCGCGCCGTCGCCCTCGTACCCCGCCGGTCCCGCCGCCGGTGGGTCGCCCTGGGTGCCGCGGCCGCCGTCGCGACGCTTGCGGTCGCCGGCGGCACCGCCGTGCTCGCGCCCGGTACGGCGCTGCCCCGCGCTGACGCCGTGGAGCAGCTCGCCAGCACCGCAGCCGTGGCTCCCACCCTGGTGGTCGGGCCGGGACAGTACCTCCACCAGGTGGTCACCTTCACCCAGGCGCACCGCGACGCCCAGACCCCGGCCGTCGACTCCACGTCGGAGAGCTGGGTCGACGCCGACGGGACCGCGTGGCGGCGCGACACCTCCCGGGTCGAGCCGGTGGGCACCACCTACGAGCGCATCCCGGCGAGCGACCTCGGCGACGACCCCTTCATGGGCACCCAGCCCGCCGACTACCAGCAGTGGCCCTCCGACCCCGCCGGGCTGCGGGCCTTCTTCGACGCCCACCTCCGCAGCGACGGCCCCAACTCCCTCGACCCGAGCCAGGCGATCTTCGAGGACTGCAGCGACCGGTTCGCCCAGGGCATGACCCCGCCGGCCCTCAACGCCGCCATGATCCGGCTCCTCGGGAGCCTGCCGCAGGTCACGACCTCGAGGGTCCGGTTCGCGGGCCACGACGCGGTGGAGCTGGAGTACCGCGGCGCCTACGTCGATGCCGTCTACTTCGACGCCGCCACCGCCCGCTACCTGGGGGAGACGGACTCCGGGAACCGGACCGAGGTGACCGTGCAGCCGACCGTGGTCGACTCCGTCCCCGCGGTGGTGCGCGCCAGGGCGAAGACCCAGGTGAACGAGGACGCGCCCGACTCTGTCGGAAGCCCCTGACGAGAGCCCCTGAAGAGAACCTGGCGGGAGCCCGACTCATAGACCCACAGGATTTCCGGCCAACTGGGGGGTTGGCCGGAAATCCTGTGCCCCGCTGCTAGATTTGCGCCGTGTCCTCCCGTGCCAAGCCCCTGCTGGACCTCGATCCGGCCACCGTCCGCCAAGCCCGCGCCCTCGCGCGCAAGGCGGGCCGCCCCGTCGTCAAGCTGGCCCAGAGCCACACGACCGTCTCGGTGGAGCGGGCCACCCTGCGCCTGGCCGGTCTCGCCGGCGCCGACCACGAGCGCGTGCCGTGGGTCAACCACCTCGTCGACGCGGTCCGCGCGGAGGTCGGTCTCGAGCACGGGGTCACGACGCCGGTCTACGACGCGCTGCGCAGGGGAGAGGCCCCCGACCTGCTGACCCTCGCGCAGAAGGCTGCCAGCGGCTCGGTGCAGTTCCGCCTGCCCGTGGGCCGTGAGGCCACCCGCGCCCAGTCGCTCGCGCGGCGCGAGGTGAGCCGCGGCATACGCACCATCGACAAGCAGCGGGCCAACCGCGACCGGCTCGTCAAGCGCCACGGCGACCCCGAGCAGCGGCCCTGGATCTACCTCATCGTGGCCACCGGCGACATCTACGAGGACATCCCCCAGGCGCAGAACGCCGCCCGGGAGGGAGCCGACATCATCGCCGTGATCCGCTCCACCGGGCAGTCGCTGCTCGACTACGTGCCCGAGGGCGCCACCCGCGAGGGGTACGCGGGCACGTACGCCACGCAGGAGAACTTCCGGCTCATGCGCGCGGCCCTGGACGAGACGTCCAAGGAGCTCGGCCGCTACATCCGGCTCACCAACTACGCCTCCGGCCTCTGCATGCCGGAGATCGCGACGCTGGCCGGGCTCGAGCGGCTCGACATGATGCTCAACGACTCGATGTACGGCATCCTCTTCCGCGACATCAACCCGATCCGCACCTTCGTCGACCAGCGGTTCAGCCGCCAGATCCACGCCCGGGCGGGGATCATCATCAACACCGGCGAGGACAACTACCTCACCACCGCCGACGCCGTCGAGGCCGCGCACACGGTCACCGTGAGCCAGCTGCTCAACGAGTACTTCGCCAAGGAGGCCGGCCTCGAGGACTGGCAGCTCGGCCTCGGGCACGCGTTCGAGATCAACCCCGACCTGCCCGACAGCTTCCGGATGGAGCTCGCGCACGCGCTGCTGGCGCGCCAGCTCTTCCCCAAGGCGCCGCTGAAGTGGATGCCGCCGACCAAGCACATGACGGGCGACGTGTTCCGCGGCTACCTGCTCGACGGGTTCTTCAACCTCGTCGGCGCCATGACCGGCCAGGGCATCCTGCTGGTCGGCATGATGACCGAGGCCGTCGTGACGCCGTTCCTGTCCGACCGCGACCTGGCGCTGCAGAACGTCCGCTACGTCCTCAACGCGGCCGGCGGCCTGACCGAGGACTTCCACCCACCGCGCGACGGGTTCATCCAGACCCGCGCCCGCCAGGTGCTCGGCGAGGCGGTCGACCTGCTCGACGCGATCGTCCACGACAGCGACACCGCCGGTGACCCGCCGCTGCTCGCGGCGATCGCCGACGGCACCTTCGGGCTGATGAAGCGGCCCGCCGACCGCGGCAAGGGCCTGGACGGGGTGGTGGTCCGTGCCGACGGCTACGACAACCCGGCCACGACGATGCTCGAGGAGGGGAGCGACCGATGAGCGCGTCCACCACCGACAGCGCGATGCCGCTCGAGCCGGTGCCCGGCCCCGGAGCCAGGTCCGGCAGGGCCACGCCCGACATCGTCCGCCCCTACGGCGACACCACCGGCGACGGCATGGTGCAGGTCTCCTTCACCCTCCCGGTCCCGCACGACAAGCGCGCCGAGGGGGCCGCCCTGCAGCTCGCGGCGAAGATGGGCCTGGAGCCGGCGCTGCTGGTGCACGCCAAGGCGATGGGCCCCGACTTCACCTTCTTCGTGGTCTACGGCAGCGTCAAGCACCTCGTCGACCTGCGCGAGGTCACCGTCGTCGAACGCGAGTTCCCGCTGCTCACCCCGACCGAGGTCAACAAGGCCATCAAGTCCCGCCTGCGTCGCAAGCTCGTCGTCGTCGGCGCCTGCATCGGCACCGACGCCCACACCGTCGGCATCGACGCCATCCTCAACATCAAGGGGTTCGCGGGGGAGAAGGGCCTGGAGTACTACCGCGAGGTCAAGGTCGTGAACCTCGGCGCGCAGGTCCTCGTGCCCGAGCTCGTGGAGCGGGCGCGGGCCGAGAAGGCCGACGCCGTGATGGTGAGCCAGGTCGTGACCCAGCGCGACGCCCACATCCACAACACCACGACGATGAGCGCCGCCTTCCGCGAGGCGTACCCGGCCGGGCAGGTGCCGCTGCTCGTCGTCGGCGGCCCCCGCTTCGAGGAGGGCTCCGCCGACAGGCTCGGCGTGGACCGGATCTTCGGCCGCGGCACCACCCCGGGCGAGGTGGCCAGCTACCTCGTCCACGCCCTGGCCCCGCCGCGGGTCACCACGCCCTCGACGAAGGAGAAGGCATGACCACCACCGCCACGGTCGGGCGCACCGTCACCCACCGGCGCTACGTCCCCTACAGCCACGCGCACTACGCCGGCAACCTCGTCGACGGCGCCTACTCCCTGGCAGCGTTCGGCGACGTCGCCACCGAGATGTGCATCCTCACCGACGGTGACGAAGGGCTGTTCGCGTCCTACTCCGACGTCCAGTTCAAGGCGCCGGTCCGCGCCGGCGACGTGATCGAGATCAGTGCCACGCTGGTCCGGGTCGGTAGCCGCAGCCGCGAGATGGACTTCGAGGTCCGGGTCGTGGGGCGCGGTGCGCCCGAGCGCGGAGAGTCCAGCGCCGACGTGCTGGAGCCGGCGCTGGTGGCCACCACCGCGCGGGGCGTCGTCGTGGTCCCCGCTCCTGCCGTCGAGAGCTGACACGTCCCTCGGCGTGTCGTTCGCGACACGCCGGAGGCCGTGACGATCGCCAACCGCTGCAACGGAATTCGCCGGAGCACGAACTTGGCCCCATACCTCTCGCGCGCCCGGGCCGATAGCGTGAAACCGTCATGGACGACGCCTTGACAGGGCGCTCCGCGGCGACGGTAAGTTGGCCCACGGCCGTCACACCGAGTGGCCGCCCGGGGAGGGGACCCAGACCGGACACGACGTACTGCCGGTGACTAGCGCGCGCAGCCACCGTTGACCAGCAGCGACGTCGATCCCTACTGGTGCCTCCCGCCCGAGGCGGTGGTGGACGGCGTCCGGCCCGCGCGCTCAGTAGACAACAGCGGGATGTCGACACCCGGTCGACCTCCTGCTGGTCCCAACGGCGGCGCGGGCCGCGGCGTGTCCTACCGTGGTTGCGTGACGACGCCATCCCGCCCGCCGCGACCGGGCCTGCGGTCCGGCGCCGTCCTCCTCCCGGCCCTGGTCTCCGGGCTCCTCACCGCCCTCGCCTTCCCGACGCAGGACATCTGGTGGACGGCGCCGCTCGGCGTGGCCCTGCTGTCGGCCGCCACCTTCGGCGCCAGGCCGCGACTGGCCGCCCTGGGCGGCCTCGCGCACGGCCTCGGCTTCTTCCTGCCGACCCTGTCCTGGACCGGCATCTACGTGGGCGCCCTGCCCTGGGTGGCCCTGGCCGTCCTGGAGTCGCTCTACGTCGCGGCCATGTGCCTGGTCGTGGCCTGGCTGCAGCGACCCCTGCTCGCCACCCGGCTGCGTCCCCTCGCGTACGCCGCCGTGCCCCTGGGGTGGGTGCTGCAGGAGGATGCCCGCGGCGCCACGCCCTTCGGGGGTTTCCCGTGGGTGCGCCTGGCGTTCAGCCAGGCCGACAGCCCGCTGGCGCCGTTCGCCCGGTTCGGGGGAGCACCCGGCCTGACGTTCGCCGTGGCATGCCTCGGCGTGCTCGTGCACGTCGCCTTCCGCGCGGCGGCCCGGGGGGCGGTGGGGCGCCTGCGTCGGGTGCCGGCGACCACGCTGCCCGCCGCGCCCCGGGTCCTTGCCCCGGTCCTGGTCGTCCTGGCCCTCGCGCCGCTCGTGCTGGCCGTGACCACGACACCCCCCACCGGTGGCCGCAAGGTCTCGGTCCTGTTCGTGCAGGGCAACGTGCCCAAGGCCGGCCTGGACTTCAACGCCGAGCGGCGCAAGGTCCTCGACAACCACGTGCAGGGCACCCTGGCTGCGGCGGCCCGTAACGGCGCGCCGCCGACCCTGGTCGTCTGGCCCGAGAACTCCTCCGACATCGACCCGTTCGACAACCTCGACGCGGCCGCGGACATCCGGCTCGCCGTGGAGACCATCAAGGCGCCCATCCTGCTCGGGGCCGTGCTCGACGGCCCCGCGCCCTTCGTCTCCAACGCCAGCCTCCTCTACACCCCCGGGGGCGGCGAGCCGGGCCGCTACGTCAAGCAGCACCCGGTGCCCTTCGCGGAGTACATCCCCTTCCGCAGCTTCTTCCGCAACTTCAGCGACAAGGTCGACCTGGTGGCGCGTGACTTCACCAGGGGCGACCGGCCGGGCGGGTTCGAGGTGCCCGTCGCAGGCCAGGACCCGTACTGGGTGATCCCCACCATCTGCTTCGAGGTCGCCTACGACGGGCTCATGCGCGACTCCACGCTGCAGCCCGGGCGCGGCGCGAGCATCCTCGCCGTGCAGACCAACAACGCGACGTTCGGCTACACCGCGGAGTCCGAGCAGCAGTTCGCCATCAGCCGGATCCGCGCCATCGAGCACGGCCGGTCGGTCGTGCACGTCTCGACGGTCGGGGTGAGCGGCTTCATCAACCCCGACGGAACGTACGTCGACAAGACCTCGTTGTTCACCCCAGCGGCCCGGTACGGGTCGCCGGTGGTCCGGACCGAGGTCACCGTCGCCGACCGGCTCGGCAACCTGCCCGAGTACGTCGCCGGGCTGGCCGCCGTGCTGCTGCTGGCGGTGGGTCAGTGGTCCCGTCGGCGGACCGCTAGGGTCGAGGCCGCCGCCACCGGCCCGACGGGGCCGGCGAAGACACGAAGGGAAGGCGTCGTTGTCTGACCAGATCGACCGGGTGCTCGTGTGCATCCCGACGTACAACGAGCGGGAGAACCTCCCGCTGGTCGTGCGCCGCATCCGTGCCGCCGTCCCTGGCGCCGACATCCTCGTCCTCGACGACAGCTCACCGGACGGCACCGGTGACGTCGCCGACGAGCTCGCCGCCGGCGACCCCCAGGTCCACGTGCTGCACCGCCCCGCGAAGCAGGGCCTCGGCATGGCCTACCTGGCGGGGTTCCGCTGGGGTCTCGACCGCGGCTACGACGCCCTCGTCGAGATGGACGCCGACGGTTCCCACCAGCCCGAGCAGCTGCACCGCCTCCTGGACGCCCTGGCCGGTGCCGACCTCGTCATCGGCTCCCGGTGGGTCCGTGGCGGCTCGGTGGTCAACTGGCCGCTGCACCGCAAGGCGCTCAGCGTCGGGGGCAACCTCTACACCCGGGCCCTGCTCGGGATGCCCGTCCACGACGCGACCGCCGGCTTCCGCGCCTACCGCGCCGAGGCCCTGCGGACCATGGGGCTGGAGCGGGTCGCCTCGCAGGGGTACTGCTTCCAGGTCGACCTGACCCGGCGCGCGGTCCGGCTGGGCCTGCGCGTCGTCGAGGTGCCCATCACGTTCGTCGAGCGTGTGATCGGCGACTCCAAGATGAGCGGCGACATCATGCGCGAGTCCCTGCAGCGCATCACCGTCTGGGGTGTGCACCACCGTGCCGACCAGCTCCGTGGCCTGTCGCAGCGCCGGGAACCGACGTGGCACGAGCTGTAGGAGGGCCTCCTCCCGCGCGGCGCCGCCGGCCGCACTGGCTGGCCGTGGTGTTCGTGCTGCTGCTGGTCGTGCCGGTCCTGGAGATCGCCACCATCATCGCCGTCGGCAAGGTCATCGGCGGCTGGCAGACCCTCGCACTCCTCCTGCTGGAGTCTGCGCTGGGCGCCTGGCTGGTCCGCCGAGAAGGGGCGCGCGCCTGGTCTGCGCTCACCTCCGCCCTCAACACCGGACGGATGCCGAGCCGTGAGCTCGCCGACGCGGCCCTGGTGCTGGTCGGCGGGACCCTGCTGCTCGCCCCGGGCTTCCTCACCGACGTCGTCGGCTTCTTCTTCATCCTGCCCGTGACCCGGCCCATCGCGCGGACCCTGCTCGAGACGGTGGTCGCGCGGCGGCTGCTGGGGGGTGTGTTCGGCGGCCGTCGGGGTGGCCCGGGCGGGAGGGGTCGTGGGCCCGGCGGCCCAGGTGGCCCGGGCGGACCCGACATCATCGAGGGCGAGGTCCTCTAGCCCGGCGCACGCGACGAGACGGCCACCTCCAGCAGGAGGTGGCCGTCTCGCGGTGGTGCCGTGGTCAGGCGGTGCGCTTGCGCCGCGGCTTCTCGCCACGCGACTCGCGCAGGAGCGTCAGCCGCTCCTCCAGGAGCTCCTCGAGCTCGGGGATGGAGCGCCGCTCGAGCAGCATGTCCCAGTGCGTGCGGACGTGCTTGACCTGCTTGGCCTCGGGCTCCGGGCCGTCGACCAGCCGGGCCTCCTCGCCGCAGCGGCACTCCCAGGTGGGAGGGATCTCCGCCTCGATCGAGAAGGGCAGCTCAGTACGGTGCCCCAGCGGGCACACGTACGCGGTGATCTGTCGTTCGCTCGGGACGACGTGGTCGTCGGTCTCGAGGCTGTGCGAAACCATTCGGCTACCGCGAAGGGTGCGTTCTGCCATGGTGGTTCTCCCAACGTGCGTGGTTTCCCAGCCCGCTCGGGTGGGGGCTCGGATTCGCTAGGCATAACGCCATCGACCCGTGCAATGTTCCGACGTCCGGCGTGGCGCGCCCGTTGGCGGCCTGTGACGCGGATCACATCGCTCACTCCGGAAGGCGCAGGTCAGACCACGTGGGGGAGGGTGTTGCCCGCCTCGAGGATGCCACGGCGCATGTCCACCCTGGCCAGCAGCGCACCGCCGAGGATGAAGAACACGGCGAGGGCGACGATGGCGGGACGGTAGGAGCCGGTCCACTGGTAGACGAGCCCGAACGTCAGCGTCCCGAACCAGCTCGTCCCGCGCTCCATGGCCTGGTAGAGGCTGAAGAACTCCGCCTCCCGGTCCTTCGGCACCAGCTGGCTGTAGAGCGAGCGGCTCAGGGCCTGGGTGCCGCCGAGCACCAGCCCGATGGCAACGCCGAGGACGAACAGCGGCGCCACCTGCTTGTCGGGCACGAAGTAGGCGAAGACCACGACGCCGGTCCACAGGACCAGGCCCCAGAGCACAGTGCGCCACGCGCCGTACCGCCTGGCCAGGGAGCCGAAGAGCAGGGCGCCGCCGAAGCCGACGAACTGGACCATCAGGAACAGCGTCAGCATCGTCGTCTCGGGGAACCCGAGCTCGCGCTGGCCGTAGAGGCTCGACTGGCCGATGACGGTCTGGATGCCGTCGTTGAAGAACAGGTAGGCGATCAGGAAGAGCATCGTCTGGGGGAACAGCCGCAGCTCGCGGAAGGTCGAGGCGAGCTGGCGCAGGCTGCCGCCGACGATGCCCGCCGTCCGGGCCACCTCCGGCCGCTCGACGCCACGCAGCCGCCACATCCCGATGACGGGGACGAGCGAGAAGCCGGCCCACCACAGGCCCGCCATCAGCATGCTCAGCCGTACGGCGCCGCCCTTGTCGAGGCCCAGGGCGTCGGGCTTGCTCAGCATGAGGAAGTTGATGGCGAGCAGCAGGCCGCCGCCGAGGTAGCCCAGGGCCCAGCCGCGCGAGGAGACCTTGTCGCGGTCGTCGGGGCTGGCGATCCGGCACAGGATCGAGTCGTAGACCACCAGGGAGGCGCCGAGGCTGAGGTTGGCCACGATGAGCAGCACCACACCCAGCTGCCAGTTGGTGCCGCGGACCAGCGCCATGAGGCAGGCGGCGACGGATCCGACCAGGGCGAAGACACCGAGCAGCCGCGCCGGCCTGGGGGAGCGGTCGGCGATCGCCCCCACGAAGATCAGGGCGACCGCGGAGACGATGGTGGCGAGGGTGACCGTGAACGGCGCCACCGACCCCGGGGAGATCCCGACGCCCAGGACCTCGAGGTTGGTGCGGCAGGTCTCGCCGTCCGCCAGGTCGGGGCAGGCAGCGGCCTCGGCGATGGCGGTGAGGTAGGGGGTGAACAGCACCGTCGCGGTGGTCGTGACGTAGGCGGAGTTGGCCCAGTCGTACCAGTACCAGGACCGGCGGTAGTGCTCGTTGCCCTGCCACGTCGCCGTTGGCGTGGTCGCCTCAGTCGTCATGCGTGAAGGGTGGCACAGCAGCCCCGGGCGCAGATGCGTATTGGTACCCAGCTGCGGCGCGTGTCAGCCGGCGTACTCCCAGTGCCACGGCTCGGGGAGCGACCCGGTCGCCTCGGCCCACGCTGGGTGGAACCAGCCGTAGAGCGGGGCGTTCTGCTTCATCCACAGGTGGGCGGCGGAGCCGAAGCTGTTGATCCCCCCGCAGAGGTCGACGGCCATCCCTCGCCCGTGCTCGCTCGTGCCCGGGGTGGCTGCCCACTTGCCGCGCTCGGCCTTGACCGACACCTGCTCGGCCAGCGACCGGTAGGAGTCGGTGACGCAGATGGGGGAACCGGTGTCCTTCTCGTAGGCGAGGCTCATGGCGTTGAACGCCGCGGCCGCCCCGGGGCGCAGGCTCTGGGCCGGGGCCCCGTACAGCGGGCACAGCCCGGCTGCAGGGACCGCACCGTTGGGGTAGTCGGCCCCGTCGGTGCTGCACGCCTTGACCGACCCGTCGGCCTCGACGCCCGGGACGACGAGCGCGTCCCGCAGCCGCCGGGTCGTCGCGAGGGCGCTGGCGTCCTCGCTGCCGAGGAGCAGCCCCGCGATGGGCCCGGCCTTCTTCACCTGGGCGGCGTGCAGGGCGCGCGTGGCCTCGAGCTGGGACTTCTGCTCGGCGATCACGGTCTCCAGGCTGGCCTTCGCCTTCGCGGCGGCCGTGGCGGCGTCCGCCGCCCGGGTGCTGGCCTCGACCGCCTGCACGGCGACCTGCTGCTGCAGCACGGTGCGGTCCTGGACGCGCTCGAACGCCGACGCCTTCTGGTTGTTGAGGTAGGTCAGCTGGGCGCTGGTGTCGCTCGCCTCGGCCGCGGGCCGGCTCAGCGCGTCGAGCAGGGTGCTCATGTCGGCCAGGTCACCGCCACCGCCGGCATAGGCCTGGTAGGCCAGCTGCCCGAGCGCCTTGCGGTCCTCGCCCAGCTGGGCCGAGAGGGTCTGGTACGCGGCGACATTGCGGTCGGCCTCCTGCCTCGCGGTCCGCTCGGCGTCGCGCGCGGCGGCGTACTCCTCCAAGAGGGTGTTGGCCTGCTTGGCCAGCCGGTCGAGGCGGGTCGCGGCGGCAGCGATGGCGGCGTCGGAGCGGGTCAGGTCGGCGGTCAGCGCCTCCGCCTGGGCGATCTGGGCAGCGAGCTGACCCGCGCTGAGGGCCTGGTCGGCCGCTGCGGCGCGCTTCTCGGCGGCGGCCTTGGCGGCCTTCGCCTTCGCAGCCTTGGCCTTCGCGGCCTTGCTCCTGCTGGTCGGGGCGGGCTTGTCGGCGCCCATTGCCGCAGGGCGCGAGGTCGCTGGGTGCGCAGTGACCGCCGGGATCGCGGGCGTGGAGGCGAGCGCCGGGGTCGACCCGACGAGTACGCCGACGACCACTGCGGCCACGGATAGCGCGGCGCGCATGCCGACCCTCACCACGATGTCCCACTCCCTGTCCGCCACCCCCTGGGCGGCCCCGCACATGTCCTCCCGGCACGCTAGCCGGGGGGCGGGGACCGGCACCTCAGACGTTCTGTCGAGACTCTCGGCCGTTCGTCCGACCCGTTCGCTCCATGAGGCTGACGGTGTGTCCGGATGCGGCGAGTTGGTGCACCTCGACATAGCCCCGGGCGCGGTGGAAGGCGAGCGACGGCTCGTTCGGCGGCTCGATGTTGACCTCGAGGACCAGGCGTCCGCGCGCAGCCGCGGACGCCTCCACGACGTCGTAGACCGCGGAGGCCAGGCCCCGGCGCCGGTAGGCGTCGTCGACGACGATGCGGTCGAGGTAGTCGAACGCATCGCCGTACCGCGCCGCGAACCAGCGGTAGTTGACCGAGTCGTAGTCGGAGCCGGGGGAGAAGACGAGGACGAAGCCGGCGACCTCGCCGTCGCACACGATGACGTCGGAACGTGAGGCCGAGCCCCGCAGCCGGGCGAGCCGCTCGGCGTCCAGCGGTGACAGCAGCTCGACGTGGCGGTGGTTGAGCTCGAGGACCCTCGGCACGTCGTCGTCGGTCATGGGTCGCAGGACGTCGGCCGGGCTCATGGCACGCAGTCTGCCACCCATGACAAATGTCACTTCCGCGCAGGTCACACGCTGCATAGCCTCCGGCGGTCAGGCCGAGATCCGGCCCCGGCTGTCCCCTCATCAGGAGTGTGCGCATGCCCCACCCCGTCCACAGCATCCCCGGCGGCCGCAAGGTCGTCACGAGCACCAGGACGGCGGTGACGGCGGGCGCGGCCCTGCTCGCCCTGGCTGCCGCCACCACCGGTGGCGCCGCCAGCGCCAGCGCACACGGCTCCGACACCCGGCTGGCCCCGCGGACCCACTTCACGATGGCCGACGACGGCTCGAGCGGCCTGACCGCCGGGGGAGAGGGCATCCCCAACATCGACTCGGTCAAGAAGACGATCTACGCCTACTACGGAGACCCCAAGGGCGACGGCAACGCCAACCCCACCAGCTCGCCGTACGTGAGCGAGATGTCCTCGATCCTGTCGCAGGAGCGGCGCCGGCTGCCGAAGCTGCTCGCGGACGCCAAGCGCCACCACGAGAAGCCGGCCATCGTCTTCGACGCCGACGACACCACCCTGTGGACCTACCAGATGGAGGTGGGCGACATGAAGTTCGTGTTCACGCCTGCCGCCCAGCAGCCCTGGGTCGACGGCGAGCGGTTCCCCGCGGTGCCCGGCATGGTCGCCTTCGTCAACGACGCCCAGGCCATGGGCTTCACGGTCTTCGGCCTCACGGGTCGCACCGACAGCCAGAAGGCGCACACGGTGAGCAACCTGGCCAAGGTCGGCTACACCGCCTTCCCGGCAGACCGGTTCTTCACCAAGTTCGACTCCGGCGCGACCCCGCCGTCCTACCTGTCACCGACGTGGTGCTCGGCCTACCCGAAGTGCACCACCGTCGAGTACAAGGCCGGCACGCGCCGCCACCTCGAGAAGGACCTCGGCTACGACGTGGTCCTCAATGTCGGCGACCAGTTCTCCGACCTCCAGGGCGGGTACGCCGACCACTACCTGAAGCTGCCCAACCCCACCTACTACCTCCCGTCGCCCAACCTGCCCGGCGTCAAGCAGCCCCGCCTCGCACCGCGCACCCAGTTCACGATGAAGCCGGACGGCTCCAGCGGCCTGACGCAGGGTGGTGAGGGCATCCCGAACATCGACGTCGTCAAGAAGACGATCGCCGTCTACTACGGCGACCCGGGCACCGGCATCTCGGACAAGGTCTCCTCGCCGTACATCGCCGAGATGACCAAGCTCATCGACCAGCGCAGCCGCGGCATCCTGCAGCAGTGCGCCACCGGCGCCCGGCGCGGCGACAACCCGGCCATCGTCCTCGACGCCGACGACACCACGCTGTGGACCTACGACATGGAGGTCTCGGCGATGCACTTCGTGTTCGACCCGGTCGTCCAGGACCGCGACTGGGTGCAGCCTCAGCGCTTCCCGGCCACGCCGCGCATGGTGTCCTTCGCCAACGCCGCGGCCGACGCGGGCTGCACGCTGGTCGGGCTCACGGGTCGCAACACCACCCAGCGCGCCGCCACGCTCGGCAACCTGGCCAAGGTCGGCTACACCGGCTTCACCCCGGAGAACTACTACACCAAGTGGACCTCCACCGAGCCGATCCCGTCCTACGCGAGCTGCGTCCTGGCCCCGCGGTGCACCACCATCGAGTACAAGTCGCAGACGCGGGCCCACGTCGAGTCGCAGGGCTTCGACATCATCGCCAACTTCGGCGACCAGTACAGCGACCTCATCGGTGGGCACGCGGATCGGGCCATCAAGCTGCCCAACCCGACGTACTACCTGCCGTAGCAACACTTTTCGGCACGCTCGACTGCACACACGACGGCGCTGTCCCGGTCCGACCGGGGCGGCGCTGTCCCGGTCCGACCGGGGCGGCGCCGTCGTCGTCCACAAGCCAGGGTCGCCGGCCGGCTCGTCCACAGCGGCCGCCAAGGTCGTCGACGCCGCCCACGGAGCAGGGGAGCCTCGGGTCATGGATGACATGGGGGAGTGGGTCAACGAGGTACGGCTGGTCGGACGCGTCAGCGGCGCGGGGGAGGAGCGCGAGCTGCCCAGCGGCGACACCGTCGTGCAGCTGCGGGTCGTCGTGCCACGGCCGGCCCGAGCCGGCGCGGCTGCTGGTACCGGCGGGGGCGCGCGGGTGGACACGATCGACGTGGCCTGCTGGACGGCGCGGACCCGCAGGTCGGCACTCCGGCTCGCCGACGGCGCGACCGTCGAGGTGGTCGGAGCGCTGCGTCGTCGCTTCTTCCGCGCGGGGCCGGCCACCGTCAGCCGCTACGAGGTGGAGGCCTCACGCGTCGCCGCCGTCAGGTCCGTCCGAGCCGCCGCGGGCTGAGCCCGTCGCGCCAAAACCCAGGACCTGCGCGGTTCGTCGCCTGGCCCGAGGAAGTCGGGTGCCGTATCGAGCGACTCGGCCGCTAGGTTCTCCGACCATGGGTGACCTCTTCGGACAGGACGAGTACGGCATCCGGCTCGACTGGGGGCTGACGGGCGCGCAAGCAATCTGCGCCGACCTGGCCGTGGTGGTCGACGTCCTCAGCTTCTCGACCACGGTCACCGTGGCCGTGGAGCGCGGCATGCGTGTGTTCCCGTTCCGGTGGAACGACTCCCGGGCGGGGGAGTTCGCCACCGCAAACGACGCGGTCCTGGCCGTCGGGCGGCTCGAGGCCACCAGGGGCGACCGGTCCCAGGCGCCGACGCTGTCACCGTCCGGGCTGCTCGACGGGCCGGTGTGGCCGCGGCTGGTACTGCCGTCACCGAACGGATCGACCATCGCGGCGGCGCTGCAGGCCGCCGGCGCGACGGTCGCCGTGGGCTGCCTGCGCAACGCCTCCGCCGTCGCGTCCTGGCTTGCTGCCGGCGTCGCGGACGGTCATCGGGTCGCCGTGGTCGCCGCCGGCGAGCGGTGGAGCCGTGACAACTCGTTGCGGCCGTCCCTCGAGGACCACCTGGGTGCCGGAGCGATCCTCTCGGCCCTGGCGACCCTCGCCGGTGGCGACGGCTTCAGTCCTGAGGCGTCAGTGGCGGCCAACCTGTTCGAGGCGAGCCGTGGCCGACTGGTGAGTCATGTACAGACCTGTGTCGGTGGCCGAGAGCTGGCGGCCAAGGGATTCGCAGCTGACGTGGCTCTCGCGGTCGACCTCGACGCGTCGACAGTCGTCCCGGTGCTCATCCAGGGCGCGTTCGAGGAGAGCGTGCGCCGGCCGGGACCGGCCCTGTTCCAGACCTCCTGAGCACACGGTAGAACGCCGATAATCAACATTATGTCATGTAACTGGACTCCAACCCCTGCCCCACAGCGCCCTGCAGGCGCGGCGAGCCGGTGCCGAGGCACCGACGACATGGGTAGGTTCTGCGCTCATGACCGCCAAAGAGCTCGCTGACCAGGCCACCGCAACCGCCGAGAAGCTGAAGCCCGGGACGTGGGAATCCGTCCAGGCGCTCGCCCTGGCGTCGATCGCCCAGAGCCTCGTCGCCATGGCCGACCGAGATGCCGCCGGCTGATCCCAGCTGGTGGCCGACCACGCTGCCGGCTGCCAGACATGACAGGACCCCGTCCTCGTGGACGGGGTCCTGGTGACACGAACTCGTGAGATGCACGCGACCGGCGGGCGCCTACGCCATCATGGACGGGTGCACGGACACGGACAACGCTCAGACAGCGACTCCGCGCTGCATCGCCAGACGCTCCTCGGGCGTGGTGCCGCCCCACACGCCATACGGCTCACGCACCGCCATCGCGTGCTCGAAGCACTGCTGGATCACCGGGCAGGTCGCACACAGCGCCTTCGCGCGCTGCTCCCGGCTGAGCCGGCGGTTGCCGCGCTCGGCCTCGTGCGGGAAGAACTCGTCGGGGTCCGTCGTGCGGCACGCACCGTCTGTCTGCCACTCGTAGGAGCTCAACAGCGGCTTGGGAAGTCTCTTGATGCTGCTCATGTGGGGGAATCCTTCTCCTCGAGGCGCGAACCGAAGTGATTCACAACCTATGCAGAACTTGTTCATAGTGCAAGCCATCTGAAGAAGTTCTATAGTCAGTAGTGCCCGGGCAGGGGTCGCCGGTGGTGCATCACCCATCGACGAGGCCAACGGGCACCAAACGTCAACCAGGAGACGAGAGGTCATGGACAGCGAACGCTCGGGTCAGGTCTTCGAGGACCCGATGCAGGGATCGGCACAGGGTTGGAGCTCGGTACAGGGCTCCCCCGGTCTCGACGCGTCCAGCGGCTCCTCCGTCTCCGCCGTCGAGTGGGCCGTGGGAGCCGTCTCCGACCGGCTGGGGCTCTCCCCCGCGACACTGCGCACGTGGGACCGCCGCTACGGCATCGGCCCGTCCCAGCGCACCGAGGGCGGCCACCGTCGGTACAGCGAGGAGGACATCCGCCGGGTCCGGGTCATGGCCCGCTTCACCGCGCGCGGTGTGCCCGCCCAGAGCGCCGCACGTGTCGCGCTGTCGATGGACACCGACCGCCTGCTCATCGAGACCGGCGAGGAGGAGGCCGCCGAGCTGCCGGTGGGCGACGACGTCGGCACCGTGGAGGCGATCTGCTCCGCGGCTCTGTCGCTCGACCCCGGCATGCTGTCCAAGATCTACCAGCGCACCCTGCGCGAGCGGGACCTCGTGACCGCCTGGACCCAGGTGTTCGCCCCCGCCCTGCGGGCCATCGGCGACCAGTGGGGCGCCGGCTCCCTAGGCGTGGAGTCAGAGCACCTCGCCAGCGAGATCCTCGTCAGCGAGCTGCGGACCGTCATCCGGGCCAACCGCCCGCGCAACGCCGCCTCCGAGGCCATCCTGGCCTGCGCCGACGACGAGCAGCACTACATCCCCCTGCTCGCCCTCGAGGCCGAGCTGGCTCGTCACGGCGTCAGCGCCCTAGGCCTCGGCGCCAGGGTGCCCACGCAGGCCCTGCAGAGCCTGCTGCTTTCGCGGCGTCCCTCACGGCTGTTCCTGTGGGCCTCCATCAGCCGCGCCGTCGACGAGCAGCTGTGGTCGGTGCTCACGGACGTGAACTGGCCGCTGCTCGTGGTCCTCGGCGGTCCGGGATGGCCGCAGGAGCCGCCGCTGTCGAACCGGTGGGTCACCGTCACCCGTGCGAGCGACCTCGCGACGGCGACCCAGGCGCTGCTGGCGCCACTCCCCTGATCCTGTGCTGACCCTGCCGCCCGCGTCGCCGGGCTACCGTGGGCGGATGGCCGACGACCAGCGCGACGACGCACCCCTGACCCTCAACGACGGCACGACGCTCCCCCGCATCGGCTTCGGCACCTACCCGCTCAAGGGCGAGGACGGCATCGAGGCCATGGTGAGCGCCCTCGAGATCGGCTACCGACACCTCGACTCAGCGGTGAACTACGAGAACGAGGCCGAGGTCGGTGAGGCGTTGCGCCGCAGTGGGATTCCTCGCGCAGAGGTGGTCGTGGCGACAAAGGTCCCGGGCCGGTTCCACGAGAAGGGGCTGGCGCTGCAGTCGCTACGTGACTCGGCGGTGCGTCTCGGACTGGAGCAGATCGACCTCGCCCTGATCCACTGGCCCAACCCGAGCCGCGACCTCTACGGGCAGGCGTGGCAGGCCCTGGTGCAGGCGCAGCAGGAGGGACTGGTCCGCAGCATCGGCGTCAGCAACTTCACCGACGCGCACCTGCACCGCATCATCGACGAGACGGGGGTGACGCCGGCCGTCAACCAGGTCGAGCTCCACCCCTACTTCCCGCAGGAGCAGGTGCGCCAGGTCCACCGTGAGCTCGGCATCCTCACCCAGGCCTGGAGCCCCATGGGCAAGCGCAACGCGCCCTTCGCGGAGCCGGCGGTGGCCGACGCAGCCTCCGCGCACGACGTGACACCTGGCCAGGTGGTGCTGCGCTGGCACGTGCAGCTGGGGTCGATGCCGCTGCCCAAGTCGGCGACGCCCGAGCGCCAGCGCGCCAACCTCGACGTGTTCGGGTTCGAGCTGACGGACGAGGAGATGGCGGCCATCACCGGACTCGGACGGGTCGACGGCCGGCTGTTCGGCGGCGACCCCGACACGCACGAGGAGATGTAGGCGCCGCGACCGGGACGGTGCCGGATCGCCCTACTGGGACGGTGCTGGGTCGGCTGGGTCCCCTACTGGGACGGTGCAGGGTCGGCTGGCTCCCCTACTGGAACGGTGCTGGGTCGCCCGCGCCGACGCGGACGACCTCGGGCGCGCCGTCGGAGAAGTCGACGACGGTCGTGGGCTCGGTGCCGCACTCCCCCGAGTCGATGACGGCGTCGACCTGGTGGTCGAGCTCCTCCTTGACCAACCAGCCCTCGGTCATCGGGTCGGTCTCCCCGGGCAGGATCAGCGTGCTCGACAGCATGGGCTCCCCCAGCTCGGCGAGCAGCGCCTGCACCACCCGGTTGTCCGGGATGCGCACGCCGACCGTCTTCTTCTTGGGGTGCAGCAGCCGGCGCGGCACCTCCTTGGTGGCCGGCAGGATGAACGTGTAGCTGCCCGGCGTGGCCGCCTTGATGGCCCGGAACACCGAGTTGTCGATGTGCACCAGCTGGCCGAGCTGGGCGAAGTCCGCGCACACCAGGGTGAAGTGGTGCTTGTCCGTGAGGTGGCGGATACGGACGATGCGGTCCTTGCCCTCCTGGTTGCCCAGCGCGCACCCGAGGGCGTACCCGGAGTCCGTGGGGTACGCCAGCAGCCCCCCGTCACGGAGCATCTGCACCGCCTGGCTGATCGCCCGGGGCTGTGGGTCCACCGGGTGCACGTCCAGATACCTAGCCATGTGAGGACTGTATGCCGCGGCGGCACCACGGGCGGGCATCGCACTCCCCCGCGCCCGATATGTTGGGCCCGTGCGCGCACTCGTGAAGACCACTGCCGGTCCGGGCCTGGAGCTGCTGGACGTCCCCGAGCCGGAGACCGGCCCCACCGACGTGAAGATCCGGGTGCTCCGGGCGGGCCTGTGCGGCACCGACCTGCACCTCGAGCAGTGGGACGACTGGGCGGCGTCGACCGTCGTGCCGCCGATGACGATCGGCCACGAGTTCTACGGCGAGGTCGTCGAGGTGGGCGAGGACGTGACCAGCGTCAGCGTCGGCCAGCGCGCCTCCGGCGAGGGGCACATCGTGTGCGGCACCTGTCGCAACTGCCGCGCCGGCCGGCGCCACATGTGCATCCACACCAAGGGGATCGGCGTCAACCGGGACGGGGCGTTCGCCGACTACGTCGTGCTCCCTGCCACGAACGTCTGGGTGCAGCCCGACGACCTCGACCCGGACCTGGCCGCCGTCTTCGACCCGCTGGGCAACGCCACCCACACCGCCCTGTCGTTCCCCATGGCCGGTGAGGACGTCGTCATCACCGGCGCCGGGCCGATCGGGGTCATGGCCGCCGCGCTGGCGCGCCACGTGGGAGCCCGCCACGTCGTGGTCACCGACGTCAGCGACTACCGGCTGGGGCTGGCCAAGGACGCGGGCGCCGACCTCGTGGTCAACGCCGCCACGTCCAACCTGCGCGAGGCGATGGACGAGCTCGGCATGAAGGAGGGCTTCGACGTCGGCCTGGAGATGTCGGGCGTCCCCAGTGCCGTCGAGGACATGCTGGCCAACATGAACCACGGTGGCCGGGTCGCGATGCTGGGCCTGCCCAAGGACCCGTTCGCCATCGACTGGGGCCGGGTCATCACGCACATGATCACCATCAAGGGCATCTACGGCCGCGAGATGTACGACACCTGGTACGCCATGAGCTCGATGCTCGGCACCTCCGAGGTGCTGCGGGCGCGCATCGCCTCGGTGATCACCCACCGCTTCCCCGCGGAGAAGTGGCAGGACGCGTTCGCCGCCGCCCGCTCGGGCCAGTGCGGCAAAGTCATCATGGATTGGAGCTGAGCGATGTACGGCACCGTCAAGGACCAGCTGGCCGCCACCCTGCGCGAGATCGAGGAGGCCGGGCTCTACAAGCGTGAGCGCGAGCTGACCTCGCCGCAGTCGGCCCACATCACGACGCGCAAGGCCGAGGCCCTGAACTTCTGCGCCAACAACTACCTGGGACTCGCAGACCACCCCGACGTGGAGGCCGCCGCAGCAAAGGCGTTGCAGGAGTGGGGTTTCGGCATGGCCAGCGTCCGCTTCATCTGCGGGACGCAGGAGCTGCACAAGCAGCTGGAGCGCGCCATCTCGGACTTCCTGCAGACGGACGACACGATCCTCTACTCGTCCTGCTTCGACGCCAACGGCGGCGTCTTCGAGGTGCTGTTCGGCGCCGAGGACGCGATCATCAGCGACGAGCTCAACCACGCCTCGATCATCGACGGCATCCGGCTGTCGAAGGCCAAGCGGTTCCGCTACAAGAACGCCGACATGGACGACCTGCGCACGCAGCTCGAGGCGGCAGCGGCCGCCGGCGCGCGCCGTACGGTCGTGGTCACCGACGGGGTGTTCTCCATGGACGGCTACCTGGCACCGCTGGACCGGATCTGCGACCTGGCCGACGAGTTCGGCGCGTTGGTGCTCGTCGACGACAGCCACGCCGTCGGCTTCGTCGGCGAGGGTGGACGCGGGACGCCCGAGCGCTTCGGCGTGATGGACCGGGTCGACATCCTCACCGGCACCCTGGGCAAGGCCCTGGGCGGCGCGTCCGGCGGCTACGTCGCCGCACACCAGGAGATCGTCGACCTGCTGCGCCAGCGGTCGCGGCCCTACCTGTTCTCCAACGCGGTCGCACCGACCGTGGCCGCCGGTTCCCTGAAGGCCCTGGAGATCGCGGCAGGGTCGGCCGAGGCGAGGGCGCGGCTGACGAGCAACACCCAGCTGTTCCGGTCGCTCATGACCGAGACGGGGTTCGACCTGCTGGCTGGCGAGCACCCCATCACCCCGGTGATGTTCCCCGGTGAGGACGGCGCCCGGAAGGCGGCCCAGATCGCCGACGTCATGCTCGACGAGGGCGTCTACGTCATCGCGTTCTCCTACCCCGTGGTCCCCCAGGGCAAGGCGCGGATCCGGGTGCAGCTGTCCGCCGGGCACTCCGAGGACGACGTGCGTGCCTGCGTCGCCGCGTTCGTGGCGGCCCGAGACAAGATCGCCTGAGCGGCCTCGTCATGGCACGGCTCCTCTACAGCGCGATCTGCTCGCTCGACGGCTACGTCGTGGACGCGGCGGGACGGTTCGACTGGGCCGCCCCCGGCGAGGAGGTGCACCAGTTCGTCAACGACCGTGAGCGCCCGGTCGGCACCTACCTGTACGGGCGCCGGTTGTACGAGGTGATGACCTACTGGGCGTCGGACGACCCCGACGCGGACCGGTCGCCGGTCTCCGCGGAGTACCGCAGCATCTGGCAGGCCGCCGACAAGGTCGTCTACTCCGCGTCCCTGTCGTCGGTGCAGACTCCCCGCACGACATTGTCGCCCACGTTCGACGTCGAGGCGGTCCGCCACCTCAAGGAGTCCGCGACGGCGGACCTCGCCATCGGTGGCGCGACGATCGCGGTCAGCGCCCTGAAGGCCGGCCTGGTCGACGAGGTGTCCCTCTACCTCAACCCGGTGGCAGTCGGCGGCGGCACCCCTGCGCTCCCCCACGACGTCCGGACCGACCTCACGCTCGTCGAGCACCACGTGTTCGGCGACGGGGTCGTGTTCGTGCGCTACGCCGTCTCCTGACCGGCGCGGCCTCAGCCCTCGGCGGCCGCCGCGTCGACCGGGGTGCCCAGCTCCACCGTCCGGCTCACCGTGCACAGCCGGTCGTGCGACATGGCGATGGCCTTGGGCAGCATCTCCCGGGCCCGGTCGCCGCCCTCCCCCTCGGGAAACGTCACGGAGAACCGGACGTGCAGGTCCTGCAGGTGGTTGCCGTCGTCGTCACGGACCTTCTCCCCCGTCGCCTCGACGCGGAACGTCTCGGGCTCGGCGCGCTTGACGGTGATGAAGTCGACGTCGACGGCGCTGCAGCCGGCGATGGCCGTCAACAGCAGTTCGACCGGGGTGAAGTCGGCACTGTCCCCTCCCCCGATGCGCATGGTGCCGCCCCGGGCGTTGGTCACCTCGAAGACACCCTTCTCGACCCGCTCCATGCTGATCGCACGGTGTCCCAGCCCGGTGCCGCCGGTCTCCTCGGCCATCACGATCCCCATTTCTGCGCCAGCGCGCGGACGACGGTCATGTTGCGTGCCGTCCCCGGCACCCCGAGGACCTTCTCGATCCGGGGCCCCGTGAGCTTCGCCTCGTGGAACGGCACCGCGTACTCCATGAGCACATCCTTGCCGATCACCCTCGCGCGCTCACCGGCGGAGTCCCACTCCTCCAGGCCGGCTGCCCGCGCGGCCGGCGGCGCCGTGGCGCAGAAGCTGACGTAGCGCGACGTCTCCCCCTGCAGGGCAACGGGTATCGCGTCGACCTCCGCCACGAGGGCGGGCAGCTCGGCGGGACGCCGGGCGATGGCCACGATGTCGTACCCGGCGTGCGCGCCGAGGAGGCGGCCCACCGCCTGCTCCACCTTGGTCACGCTGCGCATGGCTGTCTCCACGAGGAAGTTGCCGGTCTGGATGTGGGACTCGACGTCGCCGAAGTCGTTGTCCTGCAGGACCTTCCGGGCGTCCGCCATCTTCAGGGTGCGACCCCCGACGTTCACTGCGCGCAGGAAGACCACGTACCTCCCCATCTCACGCTCCTTCCACGACGCGGCGCACCGCGGCGCCCACCAGTGCCATGCCCCCGAGGGCCTCCTCCCGCGCCAGCGGCTCGGCGCGGTCGTCCCACTCGGCCAGCACCGCGTACGCGACCGCGCCGGCAGGACCGGACAGCACCCCGACGTCGCCACGCACTCCGGTGATGGTGCCGGTCTTGTTCCACAGCGACAGGCCGCGGTCGGCGTCGTCGTGGCACAGCGGGTCGAGGCCGAACGCCGAGGCCACCATCGACAGGTCGGCGTTGAGGGAGAGCCAGCCGGCAACCCTCTCGCTGGCACCCGGCGAGACGAGCTCGCGCCGGTGCAGACGCGCGGCGAAGGCGGCCAGGCCCGCTGCGCTCCCCGTCGACAGGGTGGGCGGGTCGGACGGGCCGCGCACGTCACGGACCGGCCCGTGCAGCGCCACGTCGTCGATCCCCGCGGCCACCGCGGTCTCCTCGACGGCCCGAGCGCCTCCGACCCGGCGCAGCAGGACGTTGGTGGCGAGGTTGTCGCTGAACGCCCCGACCAGCGCCGCACAGTCCACGACCTGCATCTCGGCGGTCGCGAGGTGGCGCCACAGGCCGGAGTCGCCGACGAGGTCGTCCGGCCGCGGAACGAGCTGCTGGCTGCCGTCGAGGTCGCCGCTCTCGAGCAACCTCGCGACCTCCAGGAGCAGCAGCACCTTGCCGAGGCTGGCGGTGCGCTGGACCTGGTCGGGGCGGTGCGCTGCCAGCACCTGCCCGGTCGCGGTGTCGACGAGCTGGATGCCCCAGGCCACGGTCGGGCTGGTCGCCAGCCGTGCGACGACCTCCGGTGGCGACGCCGCGCTCACAGGTCGAGGACGCCTTCCCCGAGGTCGCGCACGAGGCCGCCGACCTGCACGGTGCCGTCCTCGCCGACGGTCAGCACGAGCGTCGACGGGCGGCCCACCTGCTCGCCCTGGCTCACCGTCCAGTGGCCGGACCGCCCCTGGGCAGCCAGCCAGGTGCCCAGGTTGGAGCACGCCGAACCGGTGGCCGGGTCCTCGATGGCAGCCGTCCCCTGCGTGAACAGGGCGCGCGCCTCGATCTGGCCCTCGCCCGTCTCGCACCACAGGTAGACCAGCGTCTCGCCTCCTCGGGTGCCCATGCCGGCAAAGCGGCGCATGGCCGCGGCGTCGCCCACCGCGCGCCGTACGGCCTCGACATCGGTCGCGCGCGCGATCACCTGCGCACTGCCGGTGCTGACCTGCTGCACCGGGCCCACGAGGTCCCCGGCCGCCAGCCCGACGCAGCCGGCGATCTCGTCGACCTGGTAGTCGGCCTGCACCGAACCGGGGTTGGCGGTGAGGGTCCACGTGTCGCCGCCGGCCTCCACCGGGATGATGCCGGCGGGCATCGAGAGGGCGAGCGCGTCACCGGCGAGTCCGAGGGCGCGGACGACGTGTGCCGTGCCGAGTGTGGGGTGGCCGGCGAAGGCCATCTCGTAGTGCGGGGTGAAGATCCGGACGCCCGCGTCGGCGCCGTCGACGGGCGGCACGAGGAATGTCGTCTCCGACAGGTTGAACTGGCGGGCGATGCCCTGCATCTGGTCCTCGGAGAGGTCCGCCGCGTCCTGGACGACGGCGAGCGGGTTGCCCGAGAACGGGTCCCCCGGCTGGGCGAAGACGTTGAGCAACCGGTAGGTCAGGCGCATGGGCTCACTCTGTCAGACTGACCGCGTGCCGAGCACTGTGCCGACCCCGCCCGTCTCACCCCCCACGCCCGTGGACCCCCCTTCGGGGCGGCTGGTCCTGCTGCGTCACGGCGAGACCGAGTGGTCGCTCTCGGGAAGGCACACCGGCCGGACCGACCTGCCCCTCACGGCGCACGGCGAGGAGCTGGCGGTGGCCGCGGGCGCACTGCTCGCCGACTACCACTTCGTCCTGTCGCTCTGCTCTCCGTTGCAGCGCACGCGTCGCACAGCCGAGCTGGCCGGTCTCGCTCCCGAGCTCGACGACGACCTGGTGGAGTGGGACTACGGCGCCTACGAGGGCCTGACGACGTCGCAGATCCGTGACGGGCTGGGTTGGGACTGGACGGTGTTCGCCCACGGCGTGCCCGCCGGTGAGACCCCTGGGGAGACCGTCGAGGAGGTGGCGGCCCGGGCCTCCCGGGTCGTACGCCGCGTGCTCCCGGCCCTCGCCGACGGGGACGTTGTGCTCGTCGGCCACGGCCACGCGCTCCGGGTCCTCGCCTCGGTCTTCCTGCGTCAGGAGCCGCGCCTGGGCGCCCAGCTCCTCCTCGACGCGGGCTCGGTGTGCGTGCTGCAGCACGACCGCGAACAGCCGGCGATCCGCGTCTGGAACCACGGACCCACCCTGCCGGAGGGTGCCGAGGCGTGAACCTGCGGCGGCCCGGCGCCTGAGGGCTACCCGCGGGGGACGCGCGTGCGCGGGGGTCGCACCACCGTGAGGTCGGACCGTCGCGGGGTCGACACCACCGCAGGGCCCCCGGGCACCTGTGTCGCCGGTTGCGGCGCGGGGTCGACCGGCCAGTCCTGCTCACCCGCCTCCTCGAACAGGGCCACGGCGCTGCAGTCTCCGGGGGTGAACCTGGGGCCGTAGCGCACCCCCTGGTGACCGGCGTCGTCCAGCGCCCGGGCCCACGCCTGCGGCACGGCGTACGGGACCATCGTCTCGAGCTCGCGGGTGACGCCGTGGTCTCCCGCCGCCCGGGACTGCAGGTCCGCGACCTCCCGGTCGTCGGGCACCGCCAGCCGCGACACGACGACGTCCTCCAGCAGGCTCTCGGGGACGGCACGGGCGGGGGCGAGGACCGGCCCGACCCGTTCGCGCAGGGCGCTGGCGGGGTCGAGGGCGGCGTAGCAGGTGCCCCGGGGCGCGGGGAGGTCGAACCGACCCGAGCCGTCGCTGCCGAACCACCACGGCCCGCGGTCGGCACGGTGCGCGCGGTACAGCGCGGTGTCGCGGCGGAGGGCTCGGGTGGGAAACCCCTGCAGCGAGGCGGGAGGACCGCCCTGGGCGACCTGCTCGCGAGCGCTCATGCCGCCCAGGTGCCGGCGTCGGCTGCTGCCGCCTCGGCGACCCTGCGGACCGCCGTCGACGAGGACCGGTGGACTACGAGGTAGTCGATGGCGCTGTGGCCCTCGAACACGTCGGTGGGTGTCGTCAGCCAGGCGCCGACCGACCAGCCGTCGACGCCGCGCCGGGTGAACGCCCCGACGGCCTCCACGACCCCCGGCCGCACGGCGCCGTTGCGGCCGAACTGCAGCGACGGGTAGAGGAGGTGGCCGTCCGCCGTGCGGCAGGCCAGCACGGTGCCGCGTCGCACGCGGTCGAACAGCGCCTGTCGGCTGATGCCCAGCCACGCCACGAGGCCGGCCGTGTCGTAGAACGGCCCGAGCGGCTGGTCGAGCGGGTGCACCGTCGGCATCGCGGCGACCATGCGGTCGGCGAGGTCGTCGACGTCACCGAGGTCGAGGCTGCGTCCCGAGGAGCGCAGGTCCTCGACCCGCGCCGCGATCCGCTCGCGCAGCGCGTCGGTCAGGGCGTCGACCGGCGTGGTGGTACGGGTGCGGGGCGTCATCCTCGTCAACCTCCATCGAGTCCGTGCGCCGTCAAGGGCGTCAAGGTCAATGATGTCACCCTAGGGCGTGCCACCGACAGCCGGCGCGGTCAGGGCAGGCGCCGGGCGCGCAGGACCACGTCGTCGACGTGGTTGGCTCCGGCCCCGCCGACCGGGACGACGCGCGGACGCACCTCGTCGACCACCACGACCCAGCCGTCGTCGAGCAGGGCCGCGACGTCCGCCGGCGCCACGAAGTCCTCGGGGTCGAAGTCGTGCTCGTGGGCGACACCGGGGTCGTGCACGTGGTGCACGACGAGGAGCGTGCCGCCCGGGGCGACTGCGCACAGCAGGGCTCGTTCGGCCTCCTGGGCCTCGGTGCGGGGCAGCGCCGGGTACTGCGCCGACACCAGGTCGAAGCTCCCCTCCGGAAGGGCCGCCTCGACGAGCCCGCTGTGCAGCCAGCGGACCTCCACCCCCGCCTCGCGGGCATGCCTGGAGGCACGTTCGAGGGCGACCCGTGAGACGTCGAGCGCGGTCACGTCCCACCCGCGGCCGGCCAGCCACGCCGCGTCCGCACCCTCGCCGCACCCCACGTCGAGCGCGCGACCCGGCGCCAGCGCGGCCACCTCGGTCACCAGGGCGCCGTTGGGCCGACCGCTCCACACCTGCTCGGCCGCGCCGTACCGCTCGTCCCAGCTCCCGTCGCCCCCACCGAGCCCGGTGCGGTGGCCCTCGGGTTGCGGGTCGTGGTGGTGGTCGTGCGGGCCCGCCGGCCGGCTCGGGTGGGTCACGACACGCCTACGGGAGCGGCCACGTGTGGACCGGCTCGTTGCTGTGCATGTTCTTCGCGTAGTGACGCAGCATCTCCGCCAGGGCGCTCTGCCGGTCCATGCCCGAGGCCTGCAGCCTCGCCACCGCGTCGGTCTGCCACGTGGCACCGTTCGTGCTCGTCGTGCACCGGCCCTCGATGACCGACAGGTAGCGGTCGCGCACGGCCGCGGACACGCCCCATTCGGCAAGCCCCTCGTGGGCCATGGGCAGCAGGTGGCGCAGGACCAGCTCCTCGGCCCGCACCTCACCGAAGCCCGGCCAGTAGAGCCGGGACTCGATGCCGTCGCGCGCCGCGTCGCGGAAGTTCTGCTCGGCCGCGGCGAAGCTCATCTTGCTCCAGATCGGCCGGTCGTCAGACGCGAGCTTGCGGATGACGCCGTAGTAGAACGCGGCGTTGGCGAGGGTGTCGACCAGGGTGGGACCGGCTGGCAGGACACGGTTCTCGACCCGCAGGTGCGGTGTGCCGTTGACGATGTCGTAGATCGGACGGCTCCAGCGGTAGACCGTGCCGTTGTGCAGGCGCAGCTCGGACAGCGACGGGGCCTCGCCGGCCTCGAGCTTGGCCACCGGGTCCTCGTCGGACACCTCCGCGAGCAGGGCCGGGAAGTAGCGGACGTTCTCCTCGAAGAGGTCGAAGATCGAGGTGATCCAGCGCTCCCCGAAGAAGACGCGGGGTCGCACGCCCTGGTTCTTCAGCTCGATGCTGCGGGTGTCGGTGGCCTGGCTGAACAGCTCGATCCGCGTCTCGGCGTGCAGGCGCTGGCCGAAGAAGAACGGCGAGTTGGCCGCGAGCGCGATCTGCGGGGCCACCAGCGCCTGCGCGGCGTTCCAGTGGGCGGCGAAGTCCTGGGGTGCGACCTGCAGGTGCAGCTGCACGCTCGTGCAGGCCGACTCGGGCGCGATGGAGTTGCAATAGGTGGCGACCCGCTCCCCCGTGGGGCCCTCGATGTCGAGGTAGATGTCCTCGCCACGGGCGTAGAAGATCGAGTCGTTGAGCGCCGTGTAGCGGTTGTTGGCGCTGATCCACTCGCCCTCGAAGTGCTTGGGCATGATCGTCGGCAGGATGCCGACCGCCACGATGTGCGCCCCGCGCTTCTCGGCCGCCGTGGACGCGGCGTTGAGCGAGGCCCGCAGCTCTTCCTCGAGCTGGATGGCCGAGTCGCCCGGCAGCGGGCGCGGGGGCACGTTGAGCTCGATGTTGTACTGCGCCAGCTCGGTCTGGTAGCCGGGGTCGGCGATGGCCTCGAGGACCTCGGCGTTGGCGAACTTGGGCTGGTAGTCGTCGTCGACGAGGTTGAGCTCGATCTCCAGGCCGGTCATCGGCCGGTCGAACTCGAAGACGCTCTGGGACAGCATCCGCTCGAACACGTCGAGGTTCTGGCGCACCTTCTCGCGGTACTGCTGCCGCTGCTCGCGGGTGTAGCTCTGGGCGGTGACTTCCTCCCCCACGGGACCCTCCCTCGACTGGTGGCTGGTGCCGGCGGCCGGGGGTCACGGGAAAGCCCTCGGTGTGACGACCCAACCACACGCCGGGCGCGCCTGCCAACGGCTGTCACCGGGCTCTCCTAGCCTGCTGACGTGCGCTTCCTCCACACCTCCGACTGGCACCTGGGGCGGTCCTTCCACCAGGTGGGGCTGCTGGACGCCCAGGCGCAGTTCGTGGACCACCTCGTCGAGACGGTGCGCACCGAGTCCGTCGACGCGGTCCTGGTCTCCGGCGACGTCTACGACCGGGCGATGCCGGCCCCCGACACCGTCCAGCTGCTCAGCGAGACGGTGACCCGCTTGGTGGCCGAGGGCGCCACCGTGGTCCTGTCCAGCGGCAACCACGACTCCGCGATCAGGCTGGGGTTCGCGAGCGAGCTGCTGGCCCGCACCGGGCTGCACATCCGCTCCTCCCTCGACACCGTCGGCACACCGGTGATGGTGGGCGACGTGGCCGTGCACGCCCTGCCCTACCTCGAGCCGTCCGTGGCGGCCGGCACCCTCGGCACCACCGAGCGCACCCACGCAGGAGTGCTCGGTGCGGCCATGGCCCGGGTCAACGCCGACCGGCTGGCCCGCGGGGGCCGGTCGGTCGTCATGGGCCACGCGTTCGTCACCGGCGGCGCCACCAGCGACTCCGAGCGCGACATCGCCGTCGGCGGCGTCGGCGCGGTGCACCCGCGCACGTTCGCCGGGCACGACTACGTCGCCCTGGGTCACCTCCACGGCCGCCAGCGGGTCAGCGAAACCGTCCGCTACAGCGGCTCGCCGATCGCCCTGTCGTTCAGCGAGCACCGGCAGACCAAGGGTTCGTGGCTGGTCGACCTCGACGAGCACGGTGTCCACGTCGAGCCGGTCGACGCCCCGGTCGCACGCCCGCTGGCGGTGCTGCGAGGCGACCTCGAGGCGCTGCTCGCCGACCCGAGCCACGCGGAGGCGGAGCGCGCCTGGTGCCAGGTCACCCTCACCGATGCCACGCGGCCACCAGGTGCCATGGAGCGGCTGCGTCGCCGGTTCCCCCACACACTGGTGCTGCAGTTCGACCCGCAGGGCGCCCCGGTGCCGGTGCGGTCCTACGCCCAGCGCGCGCAGCAGCAGGACCCGCTCGACGTCTGCTGCACCTTCCTCGACCACGTCCGCGGCCACGCGTCCACCGACGAGGAGCGCGCCGTCGTCGCCCGGGCCGTGGAGGCCGTCAGGGTCGAGAGGGCGGGGCACGACGACGAGGGACAGCTCCGGGCGCCGCGACGGGCGGAGGGGGCAGCATGAGGCTGCACCGCCTCACCGTGACCGCGTTCGGGCCGTTCGCCGGCACGGTCGACGTCGACCTCGACGCCGCAGCCGCCGGCGGCCTGTTCCTCATCCGTGGGGCCACCGGGGCCGGCAAGACGAGCCTCCTCGATGCGATCGCCTTCGCCCTGTATGCCGACGTGCCCGGCTCCCGCTCGAAGAAGGGCCTGCACAGCGACCACGCCGAGCGGGGCGCCGTCCCCCAGGTCACCCTCGAGCTCACGGCCGGTGGCCGACGGTTCCGCCTTGAGCGGTCCCCGGAGTTCATGCGGCCCAAGGCGCGCGGCACCGGCGAGACCAAGGTGCCTGCGAAGGCAGTGCTGTGGGAGCACCGGGGCGGTGGGTGGGACGCCCTGAGCACCCGTCACGACGAGATCGCCGACGTCGTCAAGGACGTCCTCGGCATGGGGTTGGAGCAGTTCAGCAAGGTGGTGCTGCTCCCCCAGGGTGACTTCGCGGCGTTCCTGCGGGCGACGCCCGAGGAGCGACGCGGCCTGCTCGAGCGGCTGTTCGACGTCAGCACCTATGCCGCCGTCGAGGAGTGGTTCGCCACGCGGCGCAAGGAGTCGGCGACTCGCCTGCAGTCGGAGCACGCGGCCCTGCGTTCCGACCTGGCGGTGCTCGCCGACGTCCTGGCCGACGCACCGGCCGGCCTGGTCGCCGAGGCGCTCGGCGAGCCGGGCGCGGACGGCGCGAGCGACTCAGGTGACGGCGGCCCGGCTGCAGCGCCGGACTGGTCGGCGTTGCCGCTCGAGGACCTCCCCGCGGCACTCGACGCCGTGCGGGCAGCGCTCGAGTCCGCCTCGGTGCAGGGGCTCGCGGCGGTCGAGCGCGCGAAGTCCGCCGACGCCCTGGCCACCACCGCGCTGCACCAGGCCCGCGAGGTCCAGGCCCGGCGGGAGCGGGGTCGGCAGGCGACCCTGACGATCGAGCGGCTCACCTCCGGACAGGCCGAGCACGACGCGGCCGTGTCCACGCACGACGCCGCGCAGAGGGCCCGCTCGGTCGCGGGTGACCTCGCGGCCCACGCCCGGGCGGCCGACGCCGTCGAGCAGGCCCGGGAGCGCGTCGAGGCGACGACCTGCACCGTGACTGCCCTCGGGGTGCCCGTCGACGCCCTGGAGCCCGCGGTGGAGCGGGCGACCGGCGCAGCGGCGGCCCTCGACGAGGCCGAACGGCGCGGACGGTCCTGGCTCGAGCGCACCCGCGAGCACACGGCCCTGGTGGAGCAGACCCACGCCGCCGAGCGCGCCCACACCCAGCTCGGCCAGAGGGTCATCCGCAGTCGAGAGGCGTCCCTGGCGGCCCAGCGAGGGCTCGCCGCGACCACGGAGGCGGCCGGCGCCGTGGCCCCCGCCGCTGCGCGCGTCAAGGAGCTGTCCGTCCTGCACCGGACGAGGACGGCGCTCGACCACGGAGCCGTTGAGCTGGCACAGGCCACGTCCCTCGCGCAGGCGGCCCGTTCCCGGGCAGCCGACCTGCGCGACGTCTACCAGGACCTTCGACAGGCCCGGCTCGACGGCATGGCCGCCGAGCTCGCGGCACGCCTGGAGGACCAGCACCCCTGCCCGGTGTGTGGTTCCCCCGAGCACCCGGCACCGGCCAGCGGTGGCGACGTGGTGGCCGCCGAGGTGGTTGAGGCTGCAGAGCACGCCTGGCAGGTCGCGGCCGCCGCGCACGCCGACGCACAGTCAGTGGTCACCTCCATCGAGGCCGCGCAGGCGGAGCGTGCAGCTCAGCTCGGCGAGGAGCTGCGTGACGCGCAGGCGCTTGCCGAGGCCGTGGTCCACGCCCGTGCCGAGCACGCATCGGCGGTCGAGCGCTCGGCAGCGCTGGACCGTGCCCGCGAGCTCGTGGAGTCCGCCGAAGCCGAGATCGCCACCCTGACCGACCAGGCCGCTGCGCTGCGTGACGGCCTCACCGCCGCGCGGACCACCCTGGCCGCCCTCGAGCAGGACCTCACGACCGACGGCGAGGCCGTGCGCGAGGCACTCCTGCAGCACGGCACCACCTGCCCCTGCGCCGGTGACCAGCACCACCACGTCCATGACGGCGAGACGGCAACCGGCGACGTCTCCGACCTGCTCGAGGTACTGCCGCGGGTCCGCCGGCGCCACGACACCACGGTCCGCCAGCTCCAGGACCACCTGCACGCTGCCCAGGCGCTCGAAGGGGCTCTGGAAGCCCTGGCCGTGGTCGACGCCGCGACCACGGCGGCGCTCACCGAGGCCGGCTTCGCCGACGTCCCGGCGGCACGCTCGGCACTGCTCAGTCCCGCCGACGTCACCGCCCTCAGGGCCCGCACCACCGCTCGCGACACGGCCCTGCTGCAGGCCGCCACCATCGTCGAGGACCCGGACGTGGCTGCGGCCCTCGTCGGCGAGGCGCCTGACCTCGACACGCTCCAGCACGGCGCCGAGGCCGCGCGGACGGCCTACACCTCGGCCCTCGCGGCCGAGACCCTGGTCCGGCGCACCCTCGGTGGCGTCGAGCGGGTGCGCACCGCCGTCGGCGAGCGGTGCGCCGCACTGGCCACCGCAGCGGCCGAGCACGAGGTACTGCGCGAGGTCGCCGACGCGGTCACCGGCACCTCTGCGTCCAACACCCTGCGGATGAGGCTTTCCGCGTTCGTGCTGGCGGCGCGGCTCGAGAAGGTCGCGGCGCTGGCCAACGAGCGCCTCGTCACCATGGGCGAGGGCCGCTACCAGCTGCGCCACACCGACGACCTCGCCGCGCGCGGAGCCCGGAGCGGGCTCGGGCTGGAGGTCCTCGACCTGTGGACCGGCCAGGCCCGTGACACCAGCTCGCTGTCCGGCGGTGAGTCGTTCATGGCGTCCCTGGCCCTGGCCCTGGGGCTCGCCGATGCGGTGAGGGAGGAGTCCGGTGGGTTCGACCTGCAGACGCTGTTCGTCGACGAGGGCTTCGGCACGCTCGACGACGAGAGCCTCGAGCAGGTCATGACCGTCCTCGACGGCCTGCGCGAAGGCGGCCGCGCCGTCGGTGTGGTCAGCCACGTGGCCGAGCTGCGCACCCGCATCTCGAGCCAGGTCGTCGTCACCAAGACCGAGCAGGGCTCCACCGTCAGCACCACCGCCACCGACGAAGCGGCCCCCGCCGCCTGAGCCTTCCAGGGGCGGGGGCCGGGTCGGAGCCTTCAGGGCGCCCGGACCTCGAAGAGCCTCAGCTCTCGAACGCCTCGGGCGGCGGGCAGCTGCAGACCAGGTGCCGGTCGCCGTACGCGCCGTCGATGCGGGCAACCGGCGGCCAGTACTTGTCGGCGGCGTGCACCCCGACCGGGAAGGCGGCCTCGGTCCGCTCGTACGGGTACTCCCACTTGCCGGCCAGCGCCTTGGCGGTGTGTGGGGCGTTGCGCAGCATGCTGTCGGCCACGGCCACGTCCCCGGCCTCGACGGCGGCGATCTCGTGGCGGATGGCGATCATCGCGTCGCAGAAGCGGTCGATCTCGTAGCGGTCCTCGCTCTCGGTCGGCTCGACCATGAGCGTGCCCGCCACCGGGAACGACATCGTGGGTGCGTGGAAGCCGTAGTCGATGAGCCTCTTGGCCACGTCGTCGACGCTGACACCGCTGCGCTTGGTGAGCTCGCGCAGGTCGAGGATGCACTCGTGCGCCACGATGCCGTCGTGGCCGGAGTACAGCACCGGGTAGTGCTCACGCAGCCGGGTGGCGATGTAGTTGGCGTTGAGGATCGCGACCTGCGTGGCGCGGGTGAGGCCGGCGCCACCCATCAGCCGCACGTAGGCCCACGAGATCGGCAGGATGCTCGCCGACCCGAACGGCGCCGCCGAGATCGGCCCGACCCCGGTCTCCGGCCCGGCCTCCGCGGACAGCGGGTGGTTGGGCAGGTGCGGGGCGAGGTGCTCGCGCACGGCGACCGGACCGACGCCGGGTCCACCACCGCCGTGCGGGATGCAGAACGTCTTGTGCAGGTTGAGGTGGGAGACGTCCGCGCCGAACTTGCCCGGGCGGGCCAGTCCGACCAGGGCGTTGAGGTTGGCGCCGTCGACGTAGACCTGGCCGCCGGCGTCGTGGACGAGGCCGCACAGCTCGGTGATGGTGTCCTCGAACACCCCGTGGGTCGAGGGGTAGGTCACCATGATCGCGGCGAGGTCGTCGCGGTGCTCCTCGACCTTGGTCCGCAGGTCGTCCATGTCGATGTCGCCGCCGGCAGCCGTCTTGACGACGACGACCTTCATGCCGGCCATCACCGCGCTCGCGGCGTTGGTGCCGTGGGCGCTGGCGGGGATCAGGCAGATCCGGCGCTGCGACTGGCCGTTCGCTTCGTGGTAGGCGTGGATCGCGAGCAGGCCGGCGAACTCGCCCTGGGAGCCGGCGTTCGGCTGCAGCGACACCGCGTCGTACCCGGTGATCTCGCAGAGCCAGGCCGACAGGTCGCTGATGAGCGACCGGATGCCCTCGGTCTGGGACGCCGGGGCGAACGGGTGCAGGTGGGCGAACTCCGGCCAGGTGACCGCGACCATCTCGGTCGTCGCGTTGAGCTTCATGGTGCACGAGCCGAGCGGGATCATGCCGCGGTCGAGGGCGAAGTCGCGGTCCGAGAGCCGGCGCAGGTAGCGCAGCATGGAGGTCTCGCTGCGGTGGCTGTGGAACACCGGGTGGGTCAGGAACTCGCTCGTGCGCACGAGCTCGGCCGGCCACTGCACGTCCCCGACCGTCACCGAGCTGAGCCCGGTGACGCCGAAGGCAGCCCACACGGCGTCGAGGTGGCGCAGATCGGTGGTCTCGTCGACGCTGACCGACACGCGGTCGGCGTCGACGCGCCAGATGTTGACCCCGCGGTGGACGGCTTCGGCGACGACCTCGTCGGCGCGGCCCGGCACCCGCACGGTGAGGGTGTCGAACCAGCTCTCGTTGACGACCTCGACACCGCCGGCAACCAGTCCCTCGGCCAGGGCGCGGGCGTGCCCGTGCACGCGCCGCGCGATCGCGGTGAGGCCGTCCGGACCGTGGTAGACGGCGTACATCGACGCCATCACGGCGAGCAGCACCTGGGCGGTGCAGATGTTGGACGTGGCCTTCTCGCGCCGGATGTGCTGCTCGCGCGTCTGCAGGGCGAGCCGGTAGGCAGGCGCCCCCTCGGTGTCGACGCTCACGCCGACGAGGCGACCGGGCAGCGAACGCTCCAGGCCGGTGCGGACGCTCATGTACCCGGCGTGCGGGCCACCGAAGCCCATCGGCACGCCGAAGCGCTGGGTGGTGCCCACCGCCACGTCGGCGCCCCACTCCCCCGGCGCTGTGGCCAGGGTCAGGGCGAGCAGGTCGGCGGCGGCGGTGACCAGCGCACCCACCTCGTGGGCGGCGGCAGCCACGGCGCGCCAGTCGCGCACCTCACCGTCGGCGCCCGGGTACTGCACGATGACGCCGAAGACGTCACGGTCGCCGGCAGCCGCGCGCAGCGCCTCGGCGGAGTCGACGGCGGTCAGGTCGGCAACCACGACGTCGATGCCGAGCGGCAGCGCGCGGGTCTGCATGACCGCCTTCGTCTGGGGGAAGAGGTGCTCGTCGACCAGGAGCACCGCGCCGGTGGCGACCTTGCTGGCGCGGCGCATCAGCGTCATCGCCTCGGCTGCAGCAGTGCCCTCGTCGAGGAGCGACGCACCGGAGGTCGCCAGACCGGTCAGGTCGCTCACGACGGTCTGGAAGTTGATGAGGGCCTCGAGGCGACCCTGGGAGATCTCGGGCTGGTAGGGCGTGTACGCGGTGTACCAGGCGGGGTTCTCCAGCACGTTGCGCTGGATCACGGCCGGGGTGATGGTGCCGTAGTAGCCCAGGCCGATCATCGAGGTCATGACCTGGTTGCGTCGCGCGAGCCCGCGCAGCTCCTCGACCACGGCCGACTCCGAGGCGGCCGGGTCCACCCGCAGCGGCCCCTCGGAGCGGATGGCGCCGGGCAGGGCCGCGTCGACGAGGGACTCGAGGCTGCTGTGCCCGACGGCCTCGAGCATGGCCTGGACGTCGTCGTGGGACGGGCCGATGTGGCGACCGGTGAACTCCGGCAGGTCCGAGGACCACTCCCCCGAGGACCCGGTACCCGAAGACCCGGTGGCGGTGGACGGCGTGGTGGCGTGCTGGGCGGACATGAGGCTCCTGAACGTCGGAATGCTCGGATCGCCTCCCCATCTGTCACGGCGTGGCCGCTCCAGAGGTGCCTGTCCCGCGCAGTCCTGGCGCCTGAGAGGTTCCGGGGAGTTTGCCCCTTCGGCGCCCCGCCACGCGTCACGGTGGACGCACGCGGGGACTCTCCCGCACGGGATGTTCAGCAGGTCCAACCTACAGCACGGGCCGCCGCTCCCGAAGGAACGACGGCCCGTGCCGGACGGTCTCGGGCGTCCTCGGTGGACGCCGGGTGGGTCAGGCCAGCCGGGCCTGGCGCCGCATCCGCAGCTCGTCGCCGGGGTGCTCGGCCGGTGCCTCGTCCTCAGTGCGCTCGCTGGGCAGCTCGGCGAGCTCGCCCTCGACCTCGCGCCAGACGCGGCCGACCGCGATGCCGAAGACTCCCTGGCCACCCTGGACGAGGTCGATGACCTCGTCGGCGGAGGTGCACTCGTAGACCGAGGCGCCGTCGCTCATGAGGGTGATCTGGGCCAGGTCCTCGACCCCGCGCTCACGCAGGTGGGTGATGGCCACGCGGATCTGCTGGAGGGAGACGCCGGTGTCGAGCAGCCGCTTGACGACCTTGAGCACGAGGATGTCGCGGAAGCCGTAGAGCCGCTGGGTGCCGGAGCCGGTGGCGCCACGGACCGACGGCTCGACCAGGCCGGTGCGGGCCCAGTAGTCGAGCTGGCGGTAGGTGATGCCGGCGGCCTTGCACGCGGTGGGCCCGCGGTAGCCGGTGTCCTCACGCAGCTCCGGGAGGTCGTCGGTGAACAGCAGCCCCTGTGCCGCGGCGGGCACGCTCGTGTGGCCGTGGCCAGCCTCACTGGTCGTGTTCACGACGCTCACCTCCTGGTGTAACTACACGGGTCGAATTCGGTCTTCCGCTGACGGTACGACCGGGAAAACACCACGTCAACCACCACTGCACCCTCGCACCCCGGCGTGTCGCGCCGGTTCACCGAACCGTCAACCTCAGGTCGAGGTCGAGGTGTTGAGCGTGGAGAGCTACGCCTCGGGACCGGTTTCGCCCGGTTTGGTCTCGAAGTCCTCGGCCGACACGTGGTCGAGGAACTCGCGGAACCGCTCGACCTCGTCGTCCTTGTCCTCCTCCCCCGTCATCGCCACGCCGGCCTCGTCGAGCAGGGACTCCCCCGCGACGATCGTCGTGCCGGTGCGCAGCGCCAGGGCGATGGCGTCGGAGGACCGGGAGGAGATCTCGGTCGTGCCGTCGAGGACCAGGGCGGCGTGGAAGACACCGTCGCGCAGCTCGACGATGCGTACCTCCGTGAGCCGGTGGCCGAGGCCCTCGATGACGTTCTTCATCAGGTCGTGGGTCAGCGGGCGCGGCGGTTCGATGCCCTGCTGGGCGTAGGCGATGGCCGTCGCCTCGGCCGCCCCGATCCAGATCGGCAGGTAGCGGTCTCCGTCACGCTCGCGCAACAGGACGATGGGGTGGTTGGTGGGCATCTCGACCCGGACTCCGAGGACCTCGAGCTCCTTCACCGTTCCACCGTACCCCGGTTCAGCCGCGGTGCAGCCCGTCCCTCACGAGCGCGGTGTGCAGGGCGATGCACAGCCGCAGGACCTCGGGAGTGGGGTCCGTCTGCGCGCCTCCCCGTCCGGCCTTCCCGGACGCTGCCCGGTGGGGCGTCACGACCTGCTGGACCAGCCCGATCTCCCGGTCGGCGGCTGTCCGGAACGGGCGCAGGTGGCGGGGCTCCACGCCGTACGCAGCCAGCGCCGCCGCGGTGTGGGCGATGCCGAGCGCGGCGTCGCCGTAGTGGCCGGTGTCGTCGGGTCGCACGAGGCCGAAGGTCTCGAGCGAGTCCATCGTGGCCTCCTCCAGCCTTGCGGCCGCGACCAGCTCGGCCCTCGTGAGGCGCAGCGAACCGGTGGACGTCAGGGACTCGGAAGTCGGCACGTCGGGGTCCGCGGCCGGCTGCGGCACCGACGGTCGCGGCATACCGGCCGACCCCGCCCGCTCGGGCGTCAGGCCGCGGTCGAGGGCGTCGAGGGCGTCACGGATGACCTTGAGCGGCCAGAAGTGGTCGCGCTGGGCCGTGAGGATGTAGCGGAGCCGCTCGACGTCGGTGGCCGAGTAGGTGCGGTAGCCGGAGCCCGTGCGCGCCGGGGTGACCAGGCCCTCGGTCTCGAGGAAGCGGATCTTGGAGATCGTGACGTCCGGGAAGTCCTCGCGCAGGGCCGCGAGCACCGCCCCGATCGTCATGGACTGACGTGGGCCGCGAGGAGTCACAGCGGCCTTGGTCAGGCCCTGCCGGCGTAGAACACGAGGCGGAACTTGCCGATCTGCACCTCGTCGCCGGTGTGCAGCGTCGCCTCGTCGATCCGCTCACGGTTGACGTAGGTGCCGTTGAGCGAGCCCACGTCGCGCACGACGAAGGTGTCGCCCTCGCGGCGGAAGTTGGCGTGCTTGCGGGACACCGTCACGTCGTCGAGGAAGATGTCGCTGTCAGGGTGACGGCCGGAGTTGACCTCGTCGTCGTCGAGAAGGAAGCGCGCACCGGTGTTGGGGCCGCGGAGCACGACCAGCAGGGCGGTGCCCGGGCGCAGCGCGTCGACGGTGGCCTGGTCGGCCTTGCTCAGGGAGACCTCGACCTCGGCGCTGGTGTCGACCTGCTCGAGATCGGAGATACCGGGGAGCCGCATGGTCGTCGGCTCGTGAGCGTGCGACGCCTGCTCGTCCATCTCGCTGCCGTTCATGGATGCTGCGCTCCTCTGTCGTCGTCAGTCCCCTCTAGCAAAGCACACACCCTAGGCGACGCCGCCGCGCGAGCGCAGCGGAATCTGCCAAGGGGCCGAACGCGGCTCAGCCGAGCTGGGCCTGGTACGCCGCGGGGTCCATCAGGGCCGCGACGGCAGCCTCGTCCGACGGGCGCAGCTCGTACATCCAGCCCTCACCGTAGGGGTCGGTGTTGACGAGCTCGGGGGTGGCGTCCAGCGCCTGGTTGACGGCGGTGACCTCACCGTCGAGCGGCGCATAGAGGTCGCTGACGGACTTGGTGGACTCGACCTCGCCACAGGCGTCGCCGGTGGCCACGGTGTCGCCGACGGTCGGGAGGCTGACGTAGACGACGTCGCCGAGGGCGTCCTGGGCGAAGGCGGTGATCCCGATGCGGACCGTGCCGTCCTCGCCGGAGCGCACCCACTCGTGCTCGGCGGTGTAACGCAGGTCCTGGGGGTACTCCAGCTCGCTCATGGTGCTCCTCGGTGCGCGGGGTGGCGGGTGGTGCAGGTGGCGTGGGGTCCGGCTCTCGCTACTTCGACGGCGCCGGGACGGGCCGAGCGTAACGAGGCGCCTGAAGCGAGTGCAACGCGGTGATGTCGATCGACTCGGCCTGCCGCACCGTGGGCGTCGCGCCGTCGCCGCGGACGGACTCGGTGACCCCTCCGGGGATGTCCATCGCGGAGGCCATCGTGGCCGGGTCACCGATGGCCTTGATGGAGTAGGGCTGGGCCACTCGCTGGCCGCTGACCTCGATCGCGCCGTCGACGTCGGCGAACCAGGTGCTGGCCACGACGCGGACCTCGCCGATCTGCACGGCCTCGGCTCCGGCGTCGCGCAGCTCCTGCAGGGCGTCGAGCAGGCGCGCGGAGGTCACCTTGTGGTCGGGGTCGTTGATGGTCACCACGATCCCGGGTCCGGTGGCCGGCGACGTCCCGGTGAGGATGCCGAGGGTGTCGAGGCGGTCCTGGGCGGACTTCAGCGCCTCGGAGCTCGAGCTCGCGCCCGACAGCAGCGCGTCGCGGCTGCTCTCCAGCTCACGGGTGTCGTTGGCCAGGCGCCCCTGCTCCTGGTTGACGTCGTCGAGGATGCGGACCAGCTCGTCCTCACGCAGCTGCTCCAGCCCGCTCTGGTCGGTCTGCTGGACCTGCGTGGCGATGGCGAACCCGAGGGCGATGGAGAGCAGGGCCGCGAACGCGTTGGCGCGCGTGGCCCGCGGACGCGCCATGCGCAGCAGCCGCTTCCACGAGCTCGGGCCCTCGCGGTCGTCGGGGCCGTAGCCCGGACCGGTCCGGGTCGGGGGGCTGGGAGGGGTGGGAGGGACGGTGCTCATGCCCGGAACAGGTGCCGGCGGATCGAGGCGACGTTGGAGAAGATGCGGACGCCGAGCACGACGACGACGCCGGTGGACAGCTGCGAGCCGACCCCGAGCTGGTCACCGAGGAAGACGATGAACGCGGCGACGACGACGTTGGCGAGGAAGGAGACGACGAAGACCTTGTCGTTGAAGATCCCGTCGAGGACCGCCCGCACCGCACCGAAGACCGCGTCGAGCGCGGCGATCACGGCGATGGGCAGGTAGGGCTGGAGGACGAGCGGCACGTCCGGCCCCCACAGGAGCCCGATGAGCACTCCGCCGATGAGGCCAAGCAGGGGTATCACGGTGTGTTCTCCGAGGTTGGCGACGATGGGGTGCTGGTCGGGCTGCCGGTCTGGGTCCCGGGCGGGGTGCGGTCGGGTCGGGGCACGGCCGCCTCGCGCACGGTGAGCGACGTGGCGGCCGGAACGGTGAGCTTGTCGGCGGCGTCAATGGAAACACGGATGCCGTAGTTGTCCTTGAGGGCGCGCGCATAGGCGCCACCCGCACTGTCGGCGAACTCCACCTGCAGGTTGTCGGGGTCGCCCAGGACGGTGATCGTGTAGGGCCGGGCCAGCGGCCGGTAGTTGACGAGGATCGCCTCGCCGGCGAAACGGATGGCGGACCGCGAGGTGAGCCGCTGTCCGTTGACGGAGATCGCCTCGGCACCCGCCTGCCACAGGCCGTTGACCACGACCTGCATGTCCTTGGAGAAGACCTTGCCCTCCTGGCTGCCGGCGTCGGTGCGGGGGTTGCCGTCAGCGCTGTTCTTGTCGACGCCGGGGGCGTTGTCGAGGACGACGACGATGCCCTTGCCGGTGAGGGCCTGGGCGCCGGACGCCGCGTCGAGCGCCTCGAGCCGGCTCTGCAGCGAGCTCGAGCTCTGGGCCAGGGCCTGGCCACGCAGCTGCTCGACCTGCGCCTGCAGGGTGCGCAGCGACGCCTCCTGCCTGTCGACGGCCTTGCGGCGCGACTCGACCTGGTCGACGAGCTGTGCCTTGGCCTTGGCCGCCGACGTGGACGGCGCGCGCAGGGCGACCGCCCCCAGCGTCAGCAACAGGCCCGCCACCACCGCCGCCACGGCGACCGTCGCGGTCCGCGTGCCGGTGCTCGCAGGGAGCCCCTCGGCGACACGGCGCTCGGCGGCGGCGGCGTACCCGGGGTCGAGGGGCCGCTCCATCATCGAGGTGAGCAGCGTCATCGACTCGTCCGGACGGCGCCCCGGGGGCGTGGTCTGGGGGTGGTCGCGGTGCGAGGTGGGGACCATGGGCACCTCAGGAGGCGGCAGCCGTGCGCACGGCCACCACCTGCCGGGCCTGGACGATGTACATGACGCCGGCGACCCAGTACAGGGCGGTGCCCCACCACGCGAAGGCCCACCCGATCGGCAGCGCCCACTCGGCGAAGCCGCTGGTGCCCTGGCCGAGCAGAAGGAGCGGGAACGCGTAGAGGAGGTTGAAGGTGGCGGCCTTGCCGACGAAGTGGACGGGCAGGCCGACCTGGCCGTGGCGCTTGACCCACCACAGCACGCCGGCGAGCAGGACCTCGCGGCCGACGAGCGCCCAGACCAGCCACCACGGGATGATGTCGCGCCAGGCCAGGCCGAAGAGCGTCGTGGCGATGTAGAGGCGGTCGGCGAACGGGTCGAGCAGCTGGCCGAGCCGGGACTCCAGTCCGTAGTGCCGGGCGATCTTGCCGTCGAGGTAGTCACTGATCCCGGAGAGCATCAGGGTGACCAGGGCGATGGCGTCGTGCTCGGCCAGGATCGCCCACAGGAAGACCGGGACGCCGAGCAGGCGCAGCAGGGACAGCACGTTGGGGACGGTGAGCACGCGGTCGGAGACCACGGCCACCCCCGTACCCGTCCCCCGGTCACCCTCGGCTGCCACGCCCGCAGCCTAACGGGCGGTGCAGCCGTAGAGTTCGCAGGCATGGACAACCCGCTGGACGGACCGGGGCTGGAGGCGCTGCACGCGCGCCGCAGCGTGAAGTGGCGGCTCTACGGCCCTGACGTCCTGCCCCTCTGGGTCGCCGAGATGGACGTCGTCCCGGCGGAGCCGGTGCAGCGCGCGGTGGTCGACGCGGTGCGCCGCGGTGACACCGGCTACCCGTGGGCCCCGGACTACACCGAGGCGCTGGCCTCCTTCGCCGGCGACCGGTGGGGCTGGCGGCCCGACCCGGCGACCATGTCGCTGGTGCCGGACGTGATGCTGGGCGTCGTCGAGGTGCTCCGGCTGTTCACCTCCCCCGGCGACGCCGTCGTCGTGAACTCGCCGGTCTACCCGCCGTTCTTCCAGTTCGTGCACAGCCTCGGGCGGCGCGTGGTGGAGGCACCACTTGGTGCCGACGGCCGCCTCGACCCGGTGACGGTCGAGGACGCGTGCGCATCGGCGACCCGCGAGGGCGCCCGGGCGGCATACCTGTTGTGCAACCCCCAGAACCCGACCGGCGCCGTCCACACCCCGGCCGAGCTCACCGCGGTCCTCGAGATCGCGGCGGCCTTCGGCGTCCGCGTGGTCGCCGACGAGATCCACGCCCCGTTAGCCCACCCGGGCGTGCGGTTCACCCCGGTGGCGTCGCTGCCGGCCGGGGCGCGCGCGGTGTCGCTGATGTCGGCGTCGAAGGCCTTCAACCTCGCCGGGCTCAAGGCGGCCGTGGCGGTCCCGGGACCGGAGGCTGTCGACGACCTCGCCCGGGTCCCCGAGGAGGTGTCGCACGGCGCCTCCCACCTCGGCGTCATCGCCCACCGCGCCGCCTACCTCGAGGGCGGTCCCTGGCTCGATGCGCTGCTCGAGGGGCTCGAGGCCAACCGCCTCCTGCTCGGCGACCTGCTTGCCGAGCAGCTTCCGCTCGTGCGCTACCGCGAGCCGCAGGGGACGTTCCTGGCGTGGCTCGACTTCTCCGCCTACGACCTGGGGCCCGACCCGGCCGCGACCCTGCTGGGCCGCGCGAAGGTGGCCCTGCACCCGGGCCCGGGCTTCGGTCACGGGGGCACGGGGCACGCCCGGCTCAACTTCGGCACGTCGCCGGCCATCCTCCGCGAGGCGGTGGGCCGCATCGCCGCGGCTGTCGGCTCCTGAGCTCCGTCGGTGGCAGTCCAGCCGGCGTGGCACAGTGGCCAGATGGCCGACCGTGCGTTCGCAGGCTTCCCCACGTGGGGCGTGGAGTTCTACCAGGACCTCGAGGAGGACAACACCCGCGAGTTCTGGGCCGAGCACAAGGAGCAGTGGCAGCGCGAGGTCCGCGACCCGATGCGCGCGCTGGTCGCCGAGCTCGCCGACGAGTTCGGCCCGGGCAAGCTGTTCCGCCCCAACCGCAACCTGCGCTTCAGCGCCGACAAGTCGCCGTACAAGACCCACCAGGCGGCGCTGACCGGTCGGGAGAAGGGTGCCGGGTGGTACCTCCAGCTCGGCGGCGACGGCCTCGTGGTCGGCGGGGGCTTCCGCGCCCACTCCCCTGCCGAGACGGCCAGGTACCGCGCGGCCGTGGACTCCAGCGCCGCCGGGCCGGCGCTCGAGCGCATCGTCGCCGAGCTCGGGTCGGCCGGCTTCACCCTCGAGGGCGCAGCGCTGAAGACCCGGCCCAAGGGGTACGACGCCGACCACCCGAGACTGGAGCTGCTGCGCCGCAAGGAGCTCATGGCCCTGCGCCGCGTGGGCACCCCAGCGTGGCTGTCGACGCCGCGTGCCGCGGACGAGGTACGCGCTGCCTGGCGTCGTGTGCGCCCGCTCACCGAGTGGGTGCTGGAGCACGTCGCCGTCGAGTGACGTTGGGCTTCCCGGCGGCGGCTCGAGCCACTGTCGGAACTGCCGGGTGCGTCCTACAGTCCGGGGATGAGCTTCCTCGTCCCAGCGCAGGCGTACGGCAGGTTCATGGGCCGGTTCTCCGAGCCGCTCGCCGACCAGTTCGTCCAGGTCGCCGAGCTGCGGCCCGGGCAGCGGGCGCTCGACGTGGGCTGCGGACCCGGCGCACTCACCGCCCGCCTCGTCGACGCCCTCGGGGTTGCGGGCGTGGCTGCGGTCGACCCGTCGGAGCCGTTCGTCGAGGCGACGCGGGCTCGGTTCCCCGGGCTCGAGGTGAGGGTCGCCACCGCGGAGGACCTGCCGTTCGCGGACGGGACGTTCGACGCCAGCCTGGCCCAGCTCGTCGTGCACTTCATGGCCGACCCGGTGGCCGGCCTGGCGGAGATGGCACGCGTCACGCGTCCGGGTGGCACGGTCGCAGCCGCCGTGTGGAACCACGCGTCCGGCAACGGGCCGCTGTCACTCTTCTGGGAGGCGGTGCGCGCGGTCGACCCGCAGGAGGAGGGCGAGAGCGACTACGCGGGCGTGCGCGAGGGCGACCTGGCCAGGCTCTTCGACGCGGCTGGGCTGGCGGGAGCGGAGGAGTCGGTCATCACCGTCCACGTCCCCTTCGAGTCGTTCGAGCAGTGGTGGGAGCCCTACCTGCTCGGGGTCGGACCGGCAGGGGTGTACGTGGCCGGTCTCGACGAGGAGCGCCGCGACGCCCTGGTGGCCGCGTGCCGGCGCAGGGTGCCGGACGGGCCGTTCGAGGTGGCCGCGTCCTCATGGTGCGTCAGGGCCACGGTGCAGCCGGCCTGACGCCCTTTTCTGGCCCACGGGTCCGGCTCCCCTCCGCGTTGCAGCCGGCCGCCTGCTGGCTGGCGGCCTCAGCCCTCGGCCACGGCACCGTCCACCGCAAGACCCTCGACGGCCACACCGGCGATCGGCGTCCCCGGCGGGAGGTCCAGCACCTGCTGGTGGATCTGCCCGCAGATGTTGGTCGCCACCACGAAGTCCTGCACCTCGAGGTTGTCGACCGTGAGCGGTCCCCCGAGCACCGGAGGGTGGACGAAGCTGAGCACCTGCGACTCGCCCGGCACGATGCCCTGCTCGGCAGCCGCGACCGCGAGCTCGCCCATGAGGTAGCGGTCCTGGCCGTCCTGGCTGAGCAGGCTCGCCTCGACCGCCTCCCGGTCACCCCATGGTGTGGTCAGGGCGCCCTCCACCGTGTCGAGGAACGCGAACCCTCCCGGCACCTCGAGGATGACGTCGCCGAACAGCGTCGCCATGACCGGCGTCGCGGCCGACAGGTCGAGCCAGTCCCAGGACTCGAGGGCGCCGGCGTACTCCTCGGCGCTGAACGCCTTCGTCAGGTCCACGCGGTGATTGAACCACGCTCAGGGGCAGCCGGTGAGCCACCCGGGACGAGGGTTGAGGGTGTCGCCGCACCAGCTGAGGTCGTCGTCGTAGTGCACCTCGAACGCCTCCAGCCTGGCGTCCCCCAGCAGCGCCCTGCACATCGCCGCCGAGCCGGCGACGAGGGTGCTGTCCCAGTCGATCTCCGTGGCGATGCACCAGGCACGGTCGGGCGGCCAGACGAGGTTGGCCGACTGGGGCCAGTGGGGCTGCATACCCGGCCACCGCGTCACCGGCGCCCTCGGTGTCTCGAAGACCAGGTAGTCCCTTCCCCGGCCGCGCACCAGCTCTCCCAGCTCGTGGCGACCCTCCGTCCAGGACCCGAAGCCGTCCCACACCGCCTGGTAGAGGCGCCCCTCACCGGGGCAGTGGTCGAGGACCGCCCCGAGGGTGGAGGCAGGGACGGAGCCCTCGTCCGGGTCGATGTCGCTGTGCCGGCCGTCGCCGCGGAAGTCGGCCGCGATGCAGCACCACTGGGCGAGCGGATGGATGAGGCACCCGGACGCCGCCGCCACCTGCGCCCAGGTCCGGCCGTCGCCCGGCGGGTGCAGGACGCGCACCACCGCCTCGTAGCCAGTCGGCACCACGGCCCCCACCGGGACCCCGCGAGCACCTGCGGCGCGCCACTCGACCAGACGGGGCTGCAGCCAGTCACCCACGCCGGGGTCGTGCAGGCGTCGGACCTCGTCCACTCAGGCGCTCCCAGCCAGGGCGAGCCGCACCGGCCGGCCCAGGATGGAACCGAGGCGACGCGTCTCGTCCTCGAGGCCCTGCCGTGGCACCGGTCGGTCGTCGTCGAACCCAGTGACCTCGACGTGGTCGGCACGCACCTTCCACGTGCCACTGACCACCCCGCCGACGATGACGAGGTTCGCTTTGCGGGTCACGGCGTCGCGCCGCGACGCGGGGGTGACACTCTCGTCCTTCGTACCCGGCCCCATGACCCACTGGTCGTGGCCGGGCAGGAACCGCACCTCGTTCGAGGGCTCCGCCGCCAGCAGCGCCTCGACGTCCTCGTGCAGGACGTAGGCGGTCGTGCCGTCGACGTCGAGGGGCACGAGCCGCTCCGACAGCGAGGCGAGCCAGCCGTCGATGCGTCGGCGGCCGGCACTGAGCCCGTTGCCCAGCCAGTAGTGCACGTGGTCGCGCGTCGCCGGGCCGTAGCTGCGGAAGTAGGACTCGACCGCGTGGTGCCCTGCCTCGTCGAGGTCGGGGATGCCCTGCCAGCGCGGGGTGGTGTCGAGCCGCTGGAAGGTGGCCCGGCCGCCCCGCGGTGGACCGAAGCCCATGTCGCCCTGCCAGGTCAGCGGTTTGACCAAGGTGCCCGCGCCGTCGTCGAACACCGCACGCAGGTGCCGGTAGTCACGGTGCCGGGTCACCGCGGCACCCAGCTCGGCCACGGTGAGCGGGCCGCCGGACAGCGCCTCGCGCACCGCAGTGCGGAACGCCGGCCAGGCCTGTGGTGTGAGCCCGTAGAAGTCGACCCAGCTCGTGCGCTCCCACTGCCGCCCCGCTGCGCGCAGCGCGAGGTAGGCCCCGCCGTCCTCCGGCGACAGGTAGTGCACGGCACCCCGGAAGGCGAAGGCCTTGACCACCTCACCGTCGGCCAGCGCCTCGGCCAGCTCGCCGGGGCGTGAGCGCGTACGCCGCGTGCGCACGGCCAGCTCGGCCAGCGAGTCGTCCATGGCCGGCACCGCGCCGAGTCGCTGCACGACTCCCCCGACCGACTCGTCACCGACCGGGTCGAGCAGCTGGCGCCCCAGCCGCCACGCCAGCGCCCGTGGCCAGCTGACCGATGCCTCGGACCGCGCCCCCATGCGGACACCCTCGCACCGGACGCGGCCGTCTCGCCACCGTCAGCACCACGTGGGGACCGGCCGCGAGAGCTATCCCGCCACCACCGAGACGACGTTCATGACCACCATCCACAGCCCGAGGACAGCACCGATGAGCATCGGCAGCAGCGCGGCCTGCCGCCCCGCCACGCGGGCCTTGTTGCCGAACCAGACTGCCGCGGCGCAGGGCAGGAGGAACAGGACGATGGCGGGTACCCCGGCGACGAGGCCGACCCAGAGTGGCTCGTTGGCCTCCTCGGGCTTGTAGCCGAGGAGCGCGTAGAGGCCCTCCCCCACGGCGAACGCCACGATGAAGAACAGCGGTATGGATCCCACGGCGATCCACGCCCTGGTGAAGTTGCTTCCGCTGCCGCGGGTGCGATGGGCTCCGACGTGCGGAGCGCGGTTGGTGGTTGCCATCACACACCTCCCTGTCCGCCTCCAGCGTGGCAGCCATGCAGCGGCAGCACAGGGGCCTTCGGTCCCGCACGTCGACCGACCGCACGTCGACCGACCGCACCTCGACCGACCGCACGACGACCGGTCCACGGCAGGGCACGGGGTCCTATGGTGGGTCGCGTGAGTCCCAGGCCCGGCGAGGTGCTGGACGGTCTGGTCGCCTCCGGGCAGGAGCCCGGCGCGGCCGTCGCCGTCGTGCGGGACGGGCTGGTGGAGGTCGACCACGCCGGCGGCACCCGCGACGACACCGCACCGTGGACGCCCGACACCCTGGTGATGACCTTCTCGGTCGCCAAGCCGTTCGCCGCCCTGACCCTCCTGAGCGCCGTGGGCGAGGGAACCCTCGACCTGGACCAGCCCGTCGCCTCTGCGTGGCCGGAGTACGGGTGCCGGGGCAAGCAGGCGACGACCCTGCTACAACTGCTCTCGCACCAGGCCGGACTGCCTGCCTTCCCGGAGGAGGCGGCGCGCCTCGAGTACGACGACCGGGACGCGCTCGTGGAGTTGCTGGCCGGCGCTGCGCCCGTCCACGCACCGGGCGCGGGAGTCGCCGAGCACGCCCTCACCTACGGCCACCTCCTCGACGAGGTGCTGCGTCGGGCCACCGGCGTGCCGCTGGCGGAGCGGTTCGCGGGCATCGCCCGGGCCGCCGGGTGGGACCTGCACCTGCGACTCGAGGAGCCCGACCTCGCTCGGGTCGCCCGTCTGGTGGAACCCACTGACGACTGGGCAGCTGCGTACCTCGCGGACCCCCGGTGGGGGCCGGCGCTCGGTCGGCCCGCGGGCCTGCTCGACCCCGAGGTGCTGAACTCCGACCACTTCCGGCGCACCGCCTTCCCGGCCGTGTCCCTGCACGCCAACGCCCTGTCTCTCGCCCGGTTCTACGACGACGTGCTCCGGCCGGACGGGTATGTCGCGGGGCTGCTCGGGCGCGACCTGTGGCGGGCCTACACCTCCCCCGCGGCGAGCGGCTACGACGGGGTCATCGGTCGGGACGTCACGTGGACGCTGGGGTTCCAGCTCGACGACGAGGACGGCCGCGTCGACCTGGGGATGGGCGGCGCCGGTGGGTGCGCCGCGTGGGCCGAGCCCGCCGCGGGGTACGGCGCCGCCTACCTCACCCGCGGGCTGGGTGGCCACGCCCGCGCGGACCAGGTGTGGGAGGCGGTCCACGCGGAGTACACCCCGGGGTCCACCGGGAACGCAGAAGGGCCCGGCCTGCCGAAGCAGACCGGACCCTCACGAACGTCGGGCTGACAGGATTTGAACCTGCGACCCCTTGACCCCCAGTCAAGTGCGCTACCAAGCTGCGCCACAGCCCGTTCTTGAGTTGTCACCCCGCGCCGGAACCGTGCCGAGGCAGGTCCGCGGGAGCGAACGAAACCCTAGCGCACGCCATACCGCTGCTTGAAATCGGTATGGCGTGCACCGGCTTCCGACGGTCGCCTACTTGCGGCGGCGCTTCTCGCGGACGCGCACCGAGACCTCGATCGGCGTCCCCTCGAAGCCGAACTCCTCACGCAGGCGACGCTCGAGGAACCGGCGGTAGCCGGCCTCGAGGAAGCCCGAGGCGAAGACCACGAACCGCGGGGGGCGGGTCGAGGCCTGGGTCGCGAACAGGATGCGCGGCTGCTTGCCACCGCGCACCGGGTGGGGGTTGGACGCGACGATCTCGCCGAAGAACGCGTTGAGGCGGCCGGTCGGCACGCGGAAGTCCCACGAGTCGAGCGACTTCTCGAGTGCGGGCACGAGCTTCTCGACGGCGCGACCCGTCTTGGCCGAGATGTTGACGCGCGGCGCCCACGGGATCTGCACGAGCTCGCGCTCGATCTCGCGCTCGAGGTAGTAGCGGCGCTCCTCGTCGAGCAGGTCCCACTTGTTGTAGGCGACGACCAGGGCGCGACCGGCGTCGATGACCTGCTGCACGACGCGGATGTCCTGCTCGGCGATCGACTGCTCGGCGTCGATGAGGACGACGGCGACCTCGGCCTTCTCCAGTGCGGTCTGCGTGCGCAGCGAGGCGTAGAAGTCGGCACCGCGGGTCTGGTGCACCCGGCGACGGATGCCGGCGGTGTCGACGAAGCGCCAGGTCTTGCCGCCGAGCTCGATGAACTCGTCCACGGGGTCGCGGGTGGTGCCGGCGACGTTGTCGACGACGACCCGGTCCTCGCCGGCGAGCTTGTTGAGCAGCGAGGACTTGCCGACGTTGGGACGGCCGATGAGCGCCACCCGGCGCGGGCCACCCCGCTGGTAGGCCTCGGAGTTGGCGGCGACCGACGGCAGCACCTCGAGGACGGCGTCGAGGACGTCGCCGCTCCCCCGGCCGTGCAGCGCCGAGACGGGCCAGGGCTGGCCGAGACCGAGGTTCCACAGGGCGGCGGCGTCGGCCTCGGTGCGCTGGTCGTCGACCTTGTTGGCCACGAGCACGACCGGCTTGCCGGAGCGGCGCAGCAGCTTCACGACCGCCTCGTCGTCGTCGGTGGCCCCGACCGTCGCGTCGACGACGAACATGACCACGTCCGCGAGGTCGACGGCGACCTCGGCCTGCTCGGCGACGCGCAGGTGGATGCCGGTGGCGTCGATCTCCCAGCCGCCGGTGTCGACGAGGGTGAACCGGCGCCCGGCCCAGTCGGCGTCGTAGGCGACCCGGTCACGCGTCACCCCGGGCACGTCCTCGACGACGGCCTCGCGGCGGCCGAGGATGCGGTTGACGAGGGTCGACTTGCCGACGTTGGGACGGCCGACGACCGCGACGACCGGCAGCGGCCCGCTGCCGACGACGAAGCCGTCCTCGTCGAGCTCGCCGTCGATGAGCGAACGGTCCTCGTCGGTGAGGTCGAAGTCCTCAAGCCCCACGCGCAGGGCGCGCTCGACAGTCGAGTCGTCGGTCAGGTGCTCACTCACGAAAGGTCCTTGCGTCGGTCTGTGGTCCGGCCACGCGCGCGGTATCGCGCAGGGCCGCCCCACATTGTCGCGCACTTTCGGGTGCGGCCAGGACACGCGCCGCTGCGCGGCACCCTCCTCTCCCTCGCCTCTCCCGCCTCAGGACCCCGGGGGCCGCCCGTGGTTCACGCCTTCGCGCGCGCCCCGTCGTCGTCGGGCAGCGCGACCTGGTGACGCACGGAGGCCTCGGACACGTGGGCGGCGAGGACGTCGCGCAGCTGGGTCGTGGCGGCCGCCAGGCGGGCGCGGCCCTTGAGCCCGGTGTCGGCAGCCAGCTCCACGGGGTGGCCGAACTCGACGACCATGCGGCTGCCGAGCCTCGGCAGCGAGCCCGTCGAGGCCCCTGTCGCCCTGGTGCCGAGGAACGCCACCGGCACGACCGTCGCGCCACCCTGGAGAGCCAGCCAGGCAGCGCCCTGCTGCACGGCGGAGACGTCACCGCGACCCCTGGTCCCCTCGGGGAAGATGCCCACGGCGCCGCCCGACCTGAGGACGGCCACCGCAGAGGTCAGGGCGCTGCGGTCCCCGGAGTTGCGGGTCACGGGGATGTGGCCGATGAACCGCAGGAACCACCCGAGCAGGCCCTTGAACAGCTCGCGCTTGACGAGCACGCAGGTCGGGCGCGGCGCGAGCGCGGGCAGCATCGGGCCGTCGAGGACACCCACGTGGTTGCCGACGAAGAGGACCGGTCCGCCCTTCGGCACGCGGTCACGACCCACCGTGGTCACCCGGTAGAGCGTGCCGAACAGCACCCGGCCGACGACGATGTTGATCATCACCCGCCACCGGGGGGTGACCGCAGGGGCCGGGGGCGCGGCGGTCACACGCCGGCCTTGGCCGGGGCCTCCCGGCGGACGACGTCGATGACCGCCGCGACGCTCTGCTCGAAGTCCAGGTCGGAGGTGTCGACGAGGTGCACGCCCTCGGCGGCCTCGGTGAACTCGGAGACGGTGGAGTCGTCGGCGTCCCGGCGCACGATCTGGTCGCGGGTGGCCTCGACGGCGTGGTCGGCGTCGTGGCCGTGCAGGTCCTTGGACCGTCGACGCAACCGCGCCTCGACGCTGGCCGTGAGGAGCACCCGGACGTCGGCGTCGGGGGCCACGACCGTGGTGATGTCGCGCCCCTCCGCGACCACTCCCCCGGTCTGCGTGGCGACCTGGTCGATGAGGTCGCGCTGGAGCTGCTGCAGCACCGGGCGGACCCCGGTGTTGGTGGCGACCTTCGACACGACCTCGCTCACGCGCGTCGTGCGGATGTCGTCCTCGATCTCGCGGCCACTGACCCGCACGCTGGCGTGGGCCGGGTCGGTGCCCATCTCCAGCGGGATGTCGCGCGAGGCCTGCTCCACGGCAGCGGCGTCGTCGAGGTCGACCCCCTCCTCGAGGCACCACCAGGTGACCGCGCGGTACATGGCGCCGGTGTCGAGGTAGCCGATGCCGAGCTCGCGGGCCACCGCCCGCGAGACGCTGGACTTGCCGGACCCTGAGGGGCCGTCGATCGCCACGACGAGGTGCTCACTGCTCATGGCCGACAAGCCTATGGGCAGGCGTGCGACCGGCGCGACGCCCGTCCGCGGGGACCGCCCTGCCCCGCGACGCGCCTCGGCCGGCGGCCGGTCAAGCGTGCAGGCGCCAGCCGCGGGCCTGCAGCTCGTCGGCGAGCCGGGAGGCCACCGCCGGCAGCACCGAGACCTCCGCGAGGCCGAACGGCTGCCCCAGCCCGTGCTCGAGGTGCAGGTCCTCGAGGTTGACCCCGGCGTCGCCCACGTCGTGCAACAGCCGGGCCAGCTGTCCCGGCTGGTCGGGCACGAGCACCACCACGGTCGAGTACGCCGTGGGCGCGGCACCGTGCTTGCCCGGGATCCTCGCGTGGCCGGCGTTCCCCTGGGCGACGACCCTCGCCAGCACCTCCCGGGCGCCCACCCCGTCGCCGCCGGTCAGGGTGTCCAGCGCGGCGATGACCTCGCCGAGCTCGTCGTGCACGTGCGCGAGGACCTCCCGGACCGCCCCGGCGTTGCCGGCCAGGATCTGGGTCCACAGCTGCGGGTCGCTGGCCGCGATGCGGGTGACGTCACGGATGCCCTGCCCGGACAGCGCCACGGCTGGGTCGGACAGGTCACGCAGGCGACCGGCGACCAGTGAGGCAGCGAGCTGGGGCACGTGGGACACCGCCGCCACCGCGGCGTCGTGGTCTGCCGGGCTCATCACGCTCACCGTGCCGCCAGCGGCCAGGGCGAGTGCGCGGACGGTCTCGACGGCAAACGGCGAGGACGCGTCGCCCGGCACCACGACCCAGGCCCGGCCGTCGAACAGGTCTCCCCTGGCCGCGACAGCGCCGGACCGCTCGCGGCCGGCCATGGGGTGCGAACCGACGTACCGCGTGAGGTCGCCCCCCAGGGCCCGCACCTGGTCGAGGACGGCCACCTTGACGGAGGCGACGTCGGTGACCACCGCCGAGGACCACCGCTCGAGCTCGTCGGCGACCACCTGCCCCGCCACGTCGGGCGGTGCGGCGACCACGACGACGTCTGGTGCCGCGTCGTCCGGGGAGGCGACCGCCCCGGCCCCGAGGTCCCGCGCCAGCGCAGTCGCGGTGGGCGACGGGTCGGTGAGCACCACGGCATACCCGGCGCGGGACAGGGCGATGCCCAGGCTCGTGCCGATGAGGCCGGTGCCGACGATCCTGACGCGTGGGGTCACGAGGCGAAGGCTACCGACGCGCCGTGACCCGCCGCTCTAGAGTCCGGCTGCGGTGTAGAGCTTGCCGACCTCGTCCTTGTTGAGCTTGCGCATCTTGCCGGGCTTGGTGTCGCCGAGGTGGATCGGGCCGACCTGCACGCGCACCAGCGACAGGACGGGGTGGCCGACGGCTTCGAGCAGGCGCCGCACGATGTGCTTGCGCCCCTCGTGCAGGACCACCTCGACCAGCGCCTTGCCGGGCTGGGAGTCGATGATCCTGAACGAGTCGACCGACGCCGGACCGTCCTCGAGGGTCACGCCCTCGCGCAGCTGCTTGCCGATGTCGCGCGGCACGGGGCCGGGGATCTGCGCCAGGTAGGTCTTGAAGACGCCGTACTGGGGGTGCTGGAGGCGGTGGGCGAGCTCGCCGTCGTTGGTGAGCAGCAGCAGGCCCTCGGTGTCCGCGTCGAGCCGGCCGACGTGGAAGAGACGCTCGGTGCGGTTGCCGACGTAGTCGCCGATGTTGATCCGGCCGAGCTCGTCGTTCATGGTCGTGACGACGCCGAGCGGCTTGTTGAAGGCGAAGTAGACGCGGCTCTCGTCGAGCTGGACCTTGACGCCGTCGACGTGGACGGTCTGGTCGGGACGGATGCGGACACCGAGCTCGGTGACGACGTGCCCGTCGACCTCGACGCGCCCCTCGCTGATGAGGTTCTCGCAGACCCGGCGCGAGCCGACGCCCGCCGCCGCGAGCAGCTTCTGCAGCCGGACGCCGTCGGGGTCGTGGACGTCGACGGTCGGCACGGGCTGCTCGCGTGGGACCCGGGTGGGCTGGCTGCGCTTGGTCGTGCCGGAGCTGCCGCGCTGGGGCCGCTCGGGCCGGCCCTGCGCGCCACCGCGCGGACCGGGCC
>NZ_JBFRFA010000019.1:0-68445 GCF_052114585.1 Pedococcus sp. 2YAF34 | reverse complement strand
TACCGCAGCTGGAACCGGCCGTCCGCGTCGTAGCTCATCGACAGCTCCGGCTTCGCGCACGCCCTCCGCTCCGATGCAGAACCGCGGGCAGTCTCCTGCTCCTGCTCGACGGCTGCGCGTGGGTCCAATTCGGTCGCTGCTGCCTCAGTTTCACTGCCTGTGGCTCCGGCCGCGGGCTGAGCGGGGAAGGCGTGTCTACTCACGGCGCGGCGCAGCTGCGGCACCGTCGCCTCCCGGGCCAACGCGGTGACCGAGGCCAGGTAGCCGGTCGGGACGCCGTGGGCGATGACCGCGACCTGGTCCAACGACAGCTCACCCGCATCCAACGCCGAAGACGCGTCGACCAACTCGCCCCGGCGCCGCGCGACCGCGACCACATCCTTGGCGTGCGCCGGCGACAACCCGGCCCGCACGACCAGGTAGTGCTCAGGGGTCTTGAACCCCCCATCACCCCAATGCCGATCAGAGATGAGCTCGGCGGCGATGTCGACCAGCTCGGCCTGCGCCCGGTTCAACCGCCCCGCGACCGCGGCCGTGCGCGCCCACAGCTCCTGCTGCCGGCGGTGCCGGGACTGCGCGAGCGGGGCGGTGGACATGCCTCAATCGTACAGGTGTTCGAACAAGAGAGTAAGCGCTGTCCACACCGATCCGCTTGCAGCGCAATGAGATCAGGCCTGTGGATGAGCGCCGGGCCAAAGCTGTGTCGTGGACAGTGGGCACGGGCAGATGTCCCACCGCATACCCAACGATCCCTTGACCGCCCTACTCCGGCCGCCATCCGGCGAGGACGGCGCACGCGGCGTTCGTGGCGTCGGCGAGGGCGTGGTCGGCGGCCCTCTGCAGCCGCAGCAGGAGCGAGTGGCGCGACGAAGCCGTCACGGCGTTGAGGGCACCGTCACCAGCCGCCAGCGCGACGTCCACGACGTGGCCGACCGTGCCGGCCAGGGCGATCACCTTGGCTGCGCGGGCCGGCAGTCCCGATGGCAGGCCCCAGCGCCCACCCAGGGCCGCGTCCGCCAGCTCCCGAGCCGAGGACGCCGCGAACGGCTGGCCACCGAGCGCGTCGAGGTGCTCCGTCGCCACCCGCAGCTCCTCGCGCAGGTGCCGCTCGAGCTGCGAGGCCTCCAGGGCCTCTACCCGGTGCTGCGCGACGGGCTCGGCGTCGTAGGCGGCCCAGTCCACGCGCGTGCCGACATCGAGGCCGCCCCGGGTGTCGTCGCCGAACGACGAGATCGACGGCACGAGCATTCCACCGAGCGCCGGGACGAAGACGCACTCCCGGCCGTCGGCCGCGGCGGCGAGCACCTCAGGTGCGGCACGCGGCATACCCACGAGGTCTCCTGGCGCAGGAAGCGCCACCAACAGCGCTCGCTCGCCGAGGTCGTGCCACAGCGACAGCCGGTCGAGGTCGCCCTCGACGTGGTCGATGTCGGGCAGCGCCCGGCGGACCGCGGACTCCACCGACGCACCCGTCGCCCACGCGTGGGTGGTCCACAGCGAAAGGCGCACAGACGCAGGGAGTTCAGGCATCCGACAATGCTAAGCCGATAGGGTCCGGTGCCATGAGTGACGTCCTGGAGTTCGCCGGAGTGAGTGTGGTCCGGGGCCACGCGACCCTGCTCGACGACCTCACGTGGGAGGTCGAGGAGGGGCAGCGCTGGGTGATCCTGGGGCCCAACGGTGCAGGCAAGACGACGCTCCTGCAGCTCGCCGCCGGGCGCATGCACCCCACCCGTGGCGTGGCCGGGGTCCTCGGGGAGGTGCTGGGTGCTGTCGACGTGTTCGAGCTGCGCCCCCGCATCGGGCTGGCGTCGGCCGCCCTCGCTGAGCGCATCCCCGGCGACGAGATCGTGCACAACGTCGTCGTCACCGCCTCCTGGGGCGTCGTCGGGCGCTGGCGCGAGTCCTACGAGACGTTCGACCACGCTCGCGCCTTCGAGCTGCTCCAGGCCCTCGGCGCCGACCACCTCGCCGACCGCACCTACGGCACCCTGTCCGAGGGCGAGCGCAAGCGCGTCCAGATCGCCCGCGCCCTCATGACCGACCCCGAGCTCATGCTCCTCGACGAGCCGGCCGCGGGCCTCGACCTCGGCGGTCGGGAGGACCTCGTACGCCGCCTGGGCGAGCTCGCCGCGGACGTCGACGCCCCGGCGCTCGTCCTGGTAACCCACCACGTGGAAGAGATCCCGCCGAACTTCACCGACGTCCTGCTGCTGCGTGAGGGCAAGGTCGTCGCGCAGGGGCCGGTGGAGATCACCCTGACGGCGGAGAACCTCTCGGCCACCTTCGGGATGCCGCTGGAGCTCGAGCGCCGAGGTGACCGGTGGACTGCGCGACTGCGCAGCGGTGAAGGAACGTCCGGGCCCGCCCCGACGTCCTAGGGTTTGAGCGCACTGCATCAGGAGGGGAACGCATGAACTGGATCGGTGACAGCCCGTGGCTCGCGTGGCTGGGTGTGGCGTTGGTGCTGGGGGCGATCGAGGCCGCGACGGTCGACTTCGTCTTCATCATGCTTGCCGCGGGAGCCTTGGCCTCCGCGGTGGCGGCGGCCCTGGGAGCCGGTGTCGCGCTGCAGATCGTGGTCGGCGTCGTCGTCGCCGTGGTGCTGCTGCTGGTCGTGCGGCCGTTCCTCAAGCGGAAGTTCAACGAGAACTTCGCCGCCGACTCCATCGGGGCCCGCGGGCTGGTCGGCCGCACGGCATACGTGCTGCAGACGGTGACCAGCACCGAGGGCCGCGTGAAGCTCGGCGGCGAGACGTGGTCCGCGCGGGTCGCCGAGGCGGCCGACCGGTTCAGCCCGGGGGAGCAGGTCCGCGTGGTGTCCATCCAGGGGGCGACCGCCTTCGTGGACGGTGTGTCCGGCCAACAGGTGCCGGACGAGACAGGGGAGTGACGGATGGACTTCAGTGCAGGCTTCATCGTCCTGCTGTTGCTGGTCGTCTTCGCGGCGATCGTCATCATCAGGACGGTTCGGATCGTGCCGCAGCAGACGGCGCTGATCATCGAGCGGCTCGGACGCTACTCACGGACGCTCGAGGGAGGCATCCACTTCCTGGTCCCGTTCGTCGACAAGGTCCGTGCCAACGTCGACCTGCGTGAGCAGGTGGTCTCGTTCCCGCCGCAGCCGGTGATCACCTCCGACAACCTCGTCGTCAACATCGACACCGTCATCTACTACTCGGTCATCGACGCGAAGTCCGCGGTCTACGAGATCGCCAACTTCATCCAGGGCATCGAGCAGCTCACCGTCACCACGCTCCGCAACGTCATCGGCTCCCTGGACCTCGAGCAGACGCTGACCAGCCGTGACCAGATCAACGCCCAGCTGCGGGGTGTCCTCGACGAGGCGACCGGCAAGTGGGGCATCCGCGTCAACCGCGTCGAGCTCAAGGCGATCGACCCGCCCATGTCGGTGCAGGAGTCGATGGAGAAGCAGATGAAGGCGGAGCGCGAGCGCCGGGCCCAGATCCTGTATGCCGAGGGCACCAAGCAGTCCGCGATCCTCACCGCCGAGGGTGAGAAGCAGAGCCAGATCCTGCGCGCCGAGGGCTCGGCCCAGGCCCGCATCCTCGAGGCCCAGGGCCAGGCCCGCGCCATCCAGCAGGTCTTCGACGCCATCCACCGCGGCAAGCCCACCCAGAAGCTGCTGGCCTACCAGTACCTCCAGGTGCTCCCGCAGATCGCCCGGGGCGACTCCAACAAGATGTGGATCATCCCGAGCGAGCTGACCGACGCCCTGCGCGGCATCGGCGGGGCGCTCGGCGCGACCGACAAGGGCAGCGGCCCCGACGGCGGTGGCGAGGACGAGTGGGTCGACCCGGGCCAGCTCAAGGACGCCTTCGACGAGACGGTGCTCGAGGACCCCATGCAGGCCCTGGCTGAGGCCCGGGGCCTCGCCGGCAAGGCGAGCCAGGAGGCGACCGAGCACGCAGCGCCGATCCAGCGCGTCCAGCCCCCGATCGGCCGCCCGGCTGACGCCGTGCCCGAGCCTGAGCTGTTCGACGCCCCGGAGGCCGGTCCTGTGCCGCCCGCGGCGCCCGCCCCCGATGCACCGCAGCCCACCGCGCCGGTCCCGCCGCCGCCGGTGGCACCCGAGGACGGGCCGCGCGCGCCGGGCGCCTGACACAGACGCACGCATGACGGTGAGGGCCGGACGACGGCCCTCACCGTCGCGTCGCTAGGGTGCTCGGGTGTCCCTCCTCGAAGCCCTCGGCATCCTGCTGGCCGGGCTCGGCGCAGGCACCATCAACACCATCGTCGGCTCCGGCACGCTGATCACGTTCCCCACGCTGCTGTTCCTCGGGTACCCGCCGGTGGTCGCCAACGTGTCCAACACGGTCGGCCTCGTGGCTGGCGGCGTCACGGGGGTCCACGGCTACCGCAACGAGCTGCGTGGCTCGGGCCCCGCGCTGCGACGACTCGCCCCGGCATCACTGCTCGGCGGCGTCATCGGAGCGGTCCTCCTGCTCGTGCTGCCGCCCGAGGCGTTCACCGCGATCGTGCCGGTGCTCATCGGCCTCGGCCTCGTGCTCGTGGTCCTCGGTCCCCGGCTCAACCGCGGGGCCGCCCTGCGCCACGAGCAGGGAGGTGCCCGGCCGGTTGCCTGGCACGGACCCGCGCTGGTGGCGGGCACCCTGGTGGCCGGCATCTACGGCGGCTACTTCGGCGCCGCCCAGGGCGTCATCCTCATGGGGCTCATGAGCGCCCTGTCCAGCGAGCCGATCCAGCGCCTCAACGGCTACAAGAACGTCCTCGCCACCATCGTCAACGCCGTCGCAGCCATCACCTTCATCCTGGTGGCCCGCGACGAGGTCAACTGGCTCGTCGCGCTGCTCGTCGGGGTCGGGGCCTTCGCCGGCGGGTTCGTGGGGTCGAAGATCGGCCGGCGCCTGCCACCGGTGGTCCTGCGTGGCGTCATCATCGTCGTCGGGCTCGTGGGGATCATCAAGATCGTCTGGTTCAGCTGATGGACTGGACGGCGGTCCTGCTCCTCGGGGCCGCGCTCTTCGCCGGCGCCTTCGTGCAGTCGTCGATCGGGTTCGGGATGGCCGTCGTGGCAGCGCCGTTCCTCGTCGTGGCGACCCCCTCGCTGATGCCGGGCGCGCTGCTCGTGACCAGTTTCTGCCTGCCTGTCGTGCAGCTGGCCCACGGTCCCAAGCAGATCGCCTGGCGGCCGCTCGGCTGGGCGCTCGGAGCGCGCCTGCTGCTCACGCCGGTCGGCGTCGCCGTCGTCGCACTCCTGTCGGTCCGGGCCATCTCGGTGGTCGTGGGCATCCTCATCCTCGTCACCGTGGCTGCCTCGGTCTCCGCCCTCGACCTGCGCCCCACCCCGCGCAACGCGGCCGCCGCTGGGGCGGTGGCCGGCGTGGCCGGTACGGCGGCGTCGATCGGCGGCCCCTACCTCGCCCTCGTCCTGCAGCACGAGCGCCCCGAGCGGCTGCGCGCGACGCTCGCCGCGTTCTTCCTCGTCGGCACCTCGATGGCCGTGGTGGGGCTGGCGCTGGCGGGCGAGTTCAGCCGCGAGCAGCTGCTCGCCGGTCTCACCTGGGTCCCCTTCGTGGTCGCCGGGTATGCCGCCGCGGCGCCGGCCCGTGCGCACCTCGACCGGGAGCGGCTGCGTCGTGCGGTCCTCGTCTTCTGCGTGGTCGCCGGCGCCAGTGTCATCGTGCGCGCGCTGGTGTTCTAGCCTGCTCGCCGTGCCCATCGCCATCACCACCCCGGACGACGAGCGGCTCGCCGACTACGTCTCGCTCACCGACGTCGCGCTACGGCGCCGTACCGAGCCGGAGCGTGGGCTCTACATCGCAGAGTCGGAGAAGGTCATCCGCCGAGCGCTGGCGGCCGGGCACCGGCCCCGCAGCTACCTCATGGCACAGCGCTGGCTGACCGACCTGGCCGATGTGGTGGAGCAGGCGGAGGCGGACGGCGTCCCGGTGTTCGTCGGCGAGCACGACGTCATCGAACAGCTCACGGGGTTCCACCTGCACCGCGGGGCCCTGGCCTCGATGCAGCGCCCCGAGCTGCCGGCCGTCGCCGAGGTGGTGCGTGGTGCGAGACGCATCCTCGTGCTCGAGGACATCGTCGACCACACCAACGTCGGTGCCGTCTTCAGGGGTGCTGCCGGTCTCGGCGTCGACGCCGTCCTCGTCACTCCACGCTGCGCCGACCCGTTGTACCGCAGGTCGATCCGCGTCTCCATGGGCACGGTCTTCCAGGTCCCGTGGACCCGCATCGACCCCTGGCCGGGAGGGATCGACGAGCTCCGAGCCCTCGGGTTCACCGTGGCCACGCTCGCCCTGGCTGACGACGCCGTCAGCCTCGACGAGCTCGCCGCTGACCCGCCTGAGCGCCTGGCGCTGGTGCTCGGCACCGAGGGGGACGGCCTCTCGCGCCGTACCCTCGAGGTGGCCGACCTCACCGTGACCATCCCCATGTCCGGTGGCGTGGACTCCCTGAACGTGGCCGCGGCGGGCGCAGTGGCCGCCTGGGCCCTGCGCCCGCCGCAGCGGGGTTGATCCTTCGAGCTACTTGGTCGAGTCGTTGTAGGACTTGATCTGCGGCTCGACCGACTTCGCCGCCTTGGTCATGGCGGCCTGCGGGTCGGCGCCGTTGAGGGCCGACTCGAGTCCGTCCTCGGAGGCCTTGCGGGCCTGCGGCATGACCCCGAGCAGGCAGCCCTGGGTCGCCTTGCTCAGCTTGGTCCCCTCGAGCTGCTTGACCGCGACGTCGAAGAGCGGGTTGTCCTTGCGGTAGGCCACGTCGACCGGGTCGTTGAGGGCGCCCTTGCTGATCGGGAAGTAGCCGGTGCCCGTGTGCCAGGCCGCCTGCGACTTGGGGTCGGCGAGGAACTTCACGAACTGCCAGGCGGCTTCCTTGTTGGCGTCCTTGTGGTTGACGCCGTCGATCCACAGCGAGGCGCCGCCGATGATCGGGCCACCCGTCGTGCCGGCCGTGATGTGCGGGTACGGCGCGGCGCCGAGCTCCCAGCCACCCTCCTTGGCAGCCTGGCTGTAGCCGCCGAGCTGGCCGGTGGACTCCAGGTTGATGGCCAGCTGGCCGGACTTGAACGCGGCCTGCGCGGCCTTGGTGTCCCTGCCGGTGTTGGCGGCCAGACCGTCCTTGACCAGCTTCTGCCACCAGGAGACGACCTGCACCGTCTCGGGGGAGTCGAACTGCACCTTGGTGGCCTTGCCGTCACGGCCGTTGCCCTGGTCGCAGTACTCCTTGCCGTCGGTGGCGATGAACTGCTCGAGCAACCAGCCGTAGATCGCGGCGCCGAAGCCGTAGTCGGCGGGGCCGCCGTTCTTCTTCGACAGCTTCTCGGCGGCGGCGCGGATGGACGCGAGGTCCTGCGGCGGCTTCTCCGGGTCGAGGCCGGCCTTCTTGAAGAGCGTCTTGTTGTAGTAGAGCACCGGCATTGAGGTGTTGAACGGCATCGAGTTGAGCTTGTCGTCGATGGAGTAGTAGCCGGTGATGTTGGGCTGCAGGTCCGAGACGTCGACCTTGTCGCGGTCGATGAACGACTGCATCGGCACGGTCTGCTTGGCGTCGATCATGAAGCGCGTGCCGATGTCGTAGATCTGGATGACGTCGGGCGTGGACTTGCTCTGGATCGCGGCCTTGTACTTGGTGATCGCGTCGTCGTACTTGCCGGCGTAGGTCGCCTTGACCTGGATCTTGCCCTGGTTGGCCGCGTTGAAGTCGGCCACCAGCTTGGTGAGGACCTCGGCGTTCTTGCCGTCCATGGCGTGCCAGAACGACACCGTCGTCACGCCGTCGGCCTTCTTCAGGGCATCGGCCGAGGGAGCCTTGGACCCGTCGCCCGAGCCGCCTCCGTCGCCCCCGCCACACCCGGCGAGGACGAGCGACACGGCAGCGACGCCGGCCGGAACGGCATACCGAAGTCCCCTCCGCCGTCCCGTGGTTGTCTTCGTTGTCAACACGTCTCGTGCTCCTTTGTCTGTCACTTGACCGCACCCGTGGTGAGCCCACGGACGATGAACCGCTGCCCGAAGATGACGAGCAGCAGGGTGGGGAAGAGGGCGAGCATCACGCCCGCGAGGACCATGCCCGGGGAGTCGCCGTCGGACGACTGCAGCTGGCTGATGCCGATCTGGATGGTCTGGTGCTTCGGGTCCTCGGTGGCCAGGAGGGGCCAGAAGTACATGTTCCAGGCGGACAGCGCCGACCAGATGCCCAGCGCCGCCAGGCTCGGGCGGCTCAGCGGCACCAGGATCGAGGACAGGAAGCGGAAGTGCCCGGCGCCGTCGACGCGGGCGGCGTCACGGAGCTCCATGGGGAAGGACAGGAAGGACTGCCGCAGCAGGAAGGTCCCGAAGCCGGTAGCGAGGAACGGCAGCGTCAGCCCGGCGATGGTGTCCTTGAGGCCCAGGCTCGAGATCAACAGGTAGTTGGGGATGATGATCGACTCGAAGGGGATCATCATCGTCGACAGGAAGACGGCGAACCAGAAGCCGCGCCAGCGCAGCGGCAGGAACACGAACGCGTAGGCCGCGAGGATGCTCGTCACCAGCTGCCCGACCATGATGCCGAGGGTCTGCCCGACGCTGGTGAGGTACTGGCTGCCGAGCGGGATGATCCGCAGCGCGCTGGAGTAGTTGTCGGGTTGCAGCCCGTGCACCGGCCACAGCGCCGGCGGGAAGCTGTTGGTGTCGCGCTCACCCATGAACGAGCCGACCAGGCCGTAGTAGACCGGGAAGAGCACCACGAGGAAGACCAACCCGAGGACGAGGTAGGTGGCCAGGTTGCCGCTGCGTCGTGACCTCACCGGTAGAACACCCGTCGCTCGAGGACGCCGAACTGGACCGCGGTGATGATGAGCACGATGAGGAGCAGCACCATCGCCTGCGCAGAGGCGTAGCCGTAGTTGGAGTTGTTGTTGGCGAACGCCTGCTCGTAGATCGAGTAGACGAGCGTGGTGGTGCGCCCCTCGGGTCCGCCGACGGTGAGGATGCGGATCTGCCCGAAGCTCTGCAGTGAGTGGATCGTGCCGACCACGACCAGGAAGAACAGCTGCGGGGTGATCAGCGGCATCACGATGGAGCGCTGCAGCCGCAGCCCCGACGCACCGTCGAGGCGGGCTGCCTCCAGGACGTCCTCGGGCAGCGCGCCGAGGCCGGCGGAGATGACGAGCAGGTTGTAGCCGATCTGCATCCACACCGTGGCGCCTGACACCGACCACAGGGCGAGGTCGGGGTCGGTGAGCCAGTGCACCTTGTCCACCCCGAGGTGCGACAGGATCCCGTTGAGGACACCGGAAGCCGGGTTGTACAGGACGCCGAAGATGACCGAAGCGGTGGCCACGGAGAACGCGAACGGCAGGGCGAAGGCGGTGCGGAAGAACCGGACCCCCCGGATGCGGGTCTGCAGGAGCAGCGCGATGAACAGCGCGATGGCGATGCTCGGCACCACCGTGAGGATGGTGAACGCGAACGTCACCCAGAGCACCGTCAGGAAGTCGGCGTCCGAGAACAGCTTGGCGTAGTTGACGAGGCCGACGAAGCCGCTCGGGTTGCCCAGGATGTCGGTGCCCTGGACCGACAGCAGCACCGACTTCACGAGCGGCCAGAAGATGAAGACGCCGAAGACGACCAGCGCGGGGACCAGGTAGGCCAGCGCCACCCAGACCTCCCTGCGTCTGGCGGTCCCGGCGCCGGTGGCAGGAACGGTCATGCCGTGACCCTATAAGCCCCCCTTCGGATGTCTACCGCTGTTATGGGGTGTTTCTGCGTCGAATGTGCTGGTAGGGGCCTTCTAGCCGTTCTGGTAGATGCCGGTGAGGACACCTCGGGCGAGGGTGTGGAAGCCGAGGTTGAACGCGGCGACGGCGGCGCTCACCGAGTCGTCGATACCGAGGTCGTCGGTGTCGAGCGCGCTCACGGCGAACAGGTAGCGGTGCGGCCGGTCGCCCTCCGGCGGCGCTGCGCCACCGAACGCCTTGGTGCCGTAGTCCGTCCCGACGTGGAAGGCGCCCTCGGGCAGGCCGGACCCACCCTCGGCCCCGGCACCCTCGGCCAGCTCGGTGACGTCGGCGGGGATGCTGATGACCACCCAGTGCCAGAAGCCCGAGGGGGTCGGTGCATCGGGGTCGAAGCACGTCACCGCGTAGGACCGGGTGCCCTCGGGTCCGGGCGACCAGGAGAGCTGGGGAGAGGTGTTGCCGCCGGTGAAGCCCCATTCGTCGAAGACGTGGGCCTCCGGCAGGGCGTCGCCGTCCTCGAAGGAGGTGCTCGTGACGGTGAGCGGGGGCACCTCGGGGAGCAGGTCGTACGGGTTGGGGGCCAGCGGGCGCTCGAGACTCATGGGCCGAACCTAACCCGGTCGGCCTCCGCCCACCACTGAGCCGCGTCCCTAACCGACGAGGCGGTCGAGCAGGGCCTGCAGGGTGAGGGCCGGGTCGTCGGTGAGGCCGCCGTGGACCGGGCCGGGCTGGATCACCGTGCTGCGCGGTGCGCTGAGCCACCCGAACCTGCGGCCCAGCCCACCGAGGGTGGGCAGGCCGCCACCGGTCACGCCGCGGCAGACCTGGCAGATGGTCTCGAGGGCGTCGGCGACAGCTGCTGCGTCGAGGTCGGGGAACAGGGTGCGCAGGCGGTCGTCGTCGACGCGGTAGGCGGCCTCGAGGAAGTTGGCGCCCTGGGAGTAGAGCACCACCCCGACGTTGACGAACTCCTCGCGTTCCACGCGGGGTACGCAGCGCAGCGTGACGTACTGGTAGCCGTGGCGGGTCACGACGCGTCCTCCGGCAGCCACGCAGCGGGGCTGGCCACTCGCGCCTGCAGGTGCTCGCGGTAGGCGGTCCGCAGGCTCGCCGGGGACTCCATCCCCGGGGCGGGCTCGAGCCACTCGTCGGGCACGAGGGCGGTGACCCGGTCGAGGAGCTCGGCGGTCAGCAGCGGCGCCAGGCGCTCGTGCGCAGCCCGCGGTGACGAGGCCACGTCGCGGAGGACGTGGGTGCTGGCATCGAACCGCTGGGCGGCGAACCGCTCGGCGTCGGCTCCCCGGCTCGGCCACCCGTGGTGGAAGTAGAGCGAGGCTCCGTGGTCGATGAGCCACGGGTTGCGGTGCCAGACCAGCAGGTTGGGGTTGCTCCACGTGCGGTCCACGTTGGCGGTGAGCGCGTCGAGCCACAGGATGGCGGCTGCGACGTCGGGCGCCGGTGGGCGGGACCCGTCGTAACCGAAGGACCCGGGAAGGAAGTCGATGCCGAGGTTGAGGCCCAGGCTCGCGGTGAGCAGGTCCTGGACCTCCTCGTCCGCCTCGTACTTGGCGATGGGCGCCTGCAGGTCGACGACCGCCAGGCGGGGCACGTCGAGCCCCAGCCCCCGGGCCAGCTCGCCCACGAGGACCTCGGCGACGAGGACCTTCAGCCCCTGGCCGGCGCCGCGGAACTTCAGCACGTAGGTGCCGAGGTCGTCGGCCTCGACGATGCCCGGCAGCGACCCGCCCTCCTTGAGGGGGGTCACGTACCGGGTCGCCGTGATCTGCTCGAGCACGAGCGCCAGCCTAGGGGGCGGAGGGAGTGCTGCCGGTCAGCCGGTCCGGTCAGGCGTTGCGGTCAGGCGTCCCCGACCGTGACCGCCTCGGCCTCGAGGTCGCGGTCCTCGGCGGTGGCCTTCGTCCCGTGGCCGTGCGCGCCGTCGGTGGCCCGCACCTCCTTGCGTGCGGTGAGCAGGACGAGGACGGCCAGCACCACGGCGCCGGAGCCGACCCAGAACGGCACGTGCACGGAGCGCTCGCCCAGCTTGCCCGCGAGGTACGGCGCGACGGCGCCGCCGCCGAAGCGCACGAAGCTGTAGGCGGCCGAGGCGACGCCACGCTCGACGGGCGAGACCTTCATGACGGTCTCGGTGATGAGGGTGTTGTTGATGCCGAGGAAGGCGCCGGCGAGGATGACGCCGACGACCAGGACCGGCTTGTGCTCGGTGCCGACGGCCATCACCGCGAGGATGACCGCGAAGCCGAGCAGGGCCCCGACGATGCCCGGCAGCGTGCCGAAGCGGCGCTGCAGACGGGGCGCGACCACCACCGAGGTGAAGGCGAGCAGCAGGCCCCAGCCGAAGAAGATCAGGCCGACCTGGTGGGCTCCCATCGCGAGCGGGAACGGCGTGAACGCCAGCAGGGTGAAGAAGCCGAAGTTGTAGAGCAGTGCCGTCAGGCCGACGGTCAGCAGGCCACGGTGCGACAGGGCGCGCAGCGGGGCACTGATGCTGCTGCGGCGGCCGGTGGGCGGTGTGGCCGGCAGGGTCGCGATGATCGCGACGAAGGCGACGAGCATGAGCGCCGAGACGCCCCAGAAGGGCCAGCGCCAGGAGTGGCCGCCGAGCCAGCCGCCGAGCAGCGGTCCGGCGGCGATGCCGACCCCGAGCGCGGCCTCGTACAGGATGATCGCCTGGCCGACCGAGCCGCGGGCCGCGCTGACGATGGTCGCCAAGGCGGTCGCGATGAACAGTGCGTTGCCGAGGCCCCAGACGGCGCGGAAGGCGACGATGCCGCCGACGGAGTCCTGGGCGCCGGCCAGCCCGGCACCGACGATGATCACCAGCAGGCCGAGCAGCAGGGTGCGCTTCGCGCCGGCGCGGCTGGAGACCCAGCCGGTGACGAGCATCGCCACGCCCATGACGGCCATGTAGCTCGTGAACAGCAGCGAGACCTGCGAGGCGCTGGCGCCGAGGTCGTCGGCGATGGGCTTGAGGATCGGGTCGACGAGGCCGATGCCCATGAAGGCGATGACACAGGCGAAGGCGACGGACCAGACGGTCTTGGGTTGGCGCCACATGGGGGCTCAGACGTCCTTTCGGGTGGTGGGGCGGGGACTGGGGTCAGGGATGGGGTGGGCGGCCGGGGCGACCCGCTGGAGCAGTCCCTCCATGACCGACGCGGCATCGCGCAGGCGCGCGACCTCGGCGTCGTCCAGCGCGGCGAGGGTGGGGGAGAGGACCCGGGCGCGGGCTCCACGGATCTCCTCGAGCGTTCCGCGTCCGGCGGGGGTGAGCGACAGGAGGCTGGCCCGGGCGTCGCTCGGGTCGGGCACGCGCTGCGCCCAGCCGGCGGCCTCCAGGCGCTGTAGGGCCGTCGTCATGGTCGGCTGGCTGCAGTGGTCGGCCTCGGCCAGCACGCTGACGCGGGCGGGCCCCATCTCGTCGAGGAGGGCCAGCAGCCGCGCCTGCGCGAAAGGCACGTCGAAGGACGCGAGCTGCGAGGCCCAGCGCGACAGCCGGGCGGCGGCCCTGAGCAGGTCGTTGGCCACCGTCTCCTTGGACTCCATGCGTCCATACTACATAGGTTCGCTATATAAACCAATCCGGGCCACCACTGGGTACGAACCGGCAACCATGAAGTCCCTCCAGATCGGTGACCTCGCGCCCGAGTTCGACCTGCCCGACCAGACCGGCCGGAGCAGGAGTCTCACGAGCCTGCTCGACGAGGGGAGCGTGGTGCTGTTCTTCTACCCCTCGGCCCTGAGCTCAGGGTGCACCAAGGAGGCGTGCCACTTCCGCGACCTGCGGGCGGAGCTCGCCGCACTGGGAGCCCAGCCGGTGGGGATCAGCATGGACACCGTTGACGCCCAGGCCCGGTTCGATGGCAAGGAGTCCCTCGGCATGCCGCTGCTCTCCGACGCGGACGGCGCCGTGGCCACCGCGTACGGCGTGCGACGCAGGTACCTCACGCCGGTCAAGCGCGCGACGTTCGTCATCGCCCCCGACCGCCGGATCGTCGAGGTGGTCCAGAGCGAGTGGAGCATGGACCGCCACGCCGACGCCGCGCTGACGGCGCTGTCCGCGCGCGTCGCTCGCTGACCGCCCGGACCGTGCCGTGGCCGGGAGGGGTGGTCGTCGGACGGTCCGGGTGAGGAGCCGGCAGGGCCCTCAGGTGCGCAGCGACCGGACCGTGTCGACCGTGTCGGCCTCGGACGCAGTCTTGTCGTCGCGGTAGCGGATCACCCGGGCGAAGCGCAGGGCCATGCCGCCGGGGTAGCGGGAGGACGTCTGGATGCCGTCGAACGCGATCTCGACCACCTGCTCGGGCCGCACGTGCACGACGTGGCCGGACCGGCTGGTCTCGAGCTCGAGGAACCGCTCCGTCTGCCAGGCCAGGACCTCGTCGGTCATCCCCTTGAACGTCTTGCCGAGCATCGTGAAGCCACCGGACTCCGGGTCGCGGGCGCCCAGGTGGATGTTGGACAGCCAGCCCTGGCGGCGGCCGCTGCCCCACTCGACGGCAAGCACCACGAGGTCGAGGGTGTGCCGCGGCTTGACCTTGACCCAGCCCGCGCCACGTCGCCCGGCGGCGTAGGGAGCCGTGGGGGACTTCACGACGACGCCCTCGTGGCCGTCGGCGACGAGCCGGTGGAAGAACTCCCCGGCCTCGGCGGCCGACGTCGCCGTGGTGCGCGGAACGAGCCACGGTTCGGGGACCAGGTCGGCGAGGCGCTCGAACCTCTCGGTGGCGGGCAGGTCGAGGAGGTCCTCGCCCTCGAGGTGGAGCAGGTCGAAGAAGTAGGGCGTCACCGGCACGGTGGCTCGCAGCTCGTCGACTCCGGTGCTGCTCATCGTCCGTGACGCCGTCTCCTGGAACGGGCGTGGGCGCCCGGACCCGTCGAGGGCGATGGCTTCGCCGTCGACCACGAGGCGCTGGGCCGGGAGGCTGAGCACGGCCTCGACCACCTCGGGAAGGCGGTCGGTGATGTCGTCGAGCGATCGCGTGAACAGGCGGACGTCGCTGCCGTCGCGGTGAGCCTGCAGGCGGATGCCGTCGAGCTTGCCGTCGACGACCACGCCCTGCCCCTCCACCGCTGCCTGCTCCCAGGCTGCGTCGACGTCGGGGGCCGATGCAGCGAGCATCGGCCGCAGCGGACGGCCGACCTCCAGGCCGATCGCGGCCAGGGCTCCGCTGCCGCCGGCCAGCGCGGCGGCCGCGACCGGTCCGGTGTGGCCGGCGAGCATCACCGCCCGACGCACCTCCGGCTCGGGGACCTCGGCGGCGGCGGCGACCGCCGCGAGCATGACCCCGTCGAGGGCTCCCTGCCTGACCTGGCCGGTGACGAGGTCGCGAAGGTAGTCCTGCTCGTCGCGGGTCAGCCGGGAGAACAGCTCGGTGACCGCGGCCGCCCGGACTGCTGCCGACCCGCTCCCGGTCACGGCCCCGATCGTGGTGAGCGCCCGGTCGACCTCCGCCACCGTCACGGACGGCTCGCCGGCCGCCTCGGGCAGGGTGGCCAGGCCGCGCCAGCTGACCCCGATGCGGCGCTGGGGCAGGACCCCGGACAGGTAGGCGGCCACGGTCGCGGCGTCGTCGGGTCCGGCGGATCGCAGGGCCTGCGCGACCGCAGCGGTCTTCGCCAGCCGCGACCGGGTGGCGGAGGCGGCGCGGGAGGCGGCGACGACGTCGGCGAGGAGCACGTTCCGAACCTAGCCGCCACCCCCGACAGCCGCCTCAGGAGCCGGCGAGCACGTCCTCCAGGTCGACCGACTCGAGGCCGTGGGCCTCGGCCACCGGCGCGTAGGTGACGTTGCCGTCATGGGTGTTGAGCCCGAGCGCGAGCGGACCGTTGGCCCGCAGGGCCGAGCGCCACCCCTGGTTGGCGAGCTGCACGGCATACGGGAGGGTGACGTTGGTGAGCGCGTAGGTGCTGGTGTGCGGCACCGCGCCGGGCATGTTGGCGACGCAGTAGAAGACCGATCCGTGCACCTCGTACGTCGGGTCGGCGTGCGTCGTGGGCCGGGAGTCCTCGAAGCAGCCGCCCTGGTCGATGGAGATGTCGACGAGCACCGAGCCGGGCTTCATCCGGGAGACCTGCTCGTTGGTGACCAGCTTGGGTGCCTTGGCGCCCGGCACGAGGACCGCGCCGATGACCAGGTCGGCGTCGGAGATGGCGCGCTCCACCTCGTACGCGTTGGAGGCCACCGTCTGGCAGTGGCCCTGGTAGATCGCGTCGGCGTGCCGCAGCTTGGCGATGTCGCGGTCCAGCAGCAGCACCTCGGCCTGCATGCCGAGCGCGATCGCGGCGGCGTTCATGCCGGAGACGCCGGCTCCGATGACGACGACCTTGGCTGCGTAGACGCCGCTGACGCCGCCCATGAGGATGCCGCGGCCGCCCTGGGCGCGCATGAGGGTGTGGGCGCCGACCTGGGGGGCCAGCCGCCCGGCGACCTCGGACATCGGGGCGAGCAGGGGGAGCGACCGGTCCGGCAGCTCGACGGTCTCGTAGGCGATGCCGGTGACCTTGCGCCTGACCAGCTCCTCGGTGAGGGCGCGGTCCGCGGCGAGGTGCAGGTAGGTGAAGAGCGTCTGGCCCTCACGCATCCGGTGGTACTCGGACTCGATCGGCTCCTTGACCTTGAGGATCAGGTCGCCGGTGCCCCAGACGTCGTCGGCGGTGTCGAGGATCTTCGCCCCGGCGGCGACGTAGTCGGCGTCGAGGATCGAGGAGCCCACGCCGGCGTCCTTCTCGATGTAGACGTCGTGGCCGGTGACGACGAGCTCGTGCACGCCCGAGGGAGTGATGGCGACGCGGTACTCGTTGTTCTTGACCTCGCGGGGGATCCCGACCTTCATCTGATGCTCCTTCGTAACCGTGGTCTCCGAACAATGACGGACTCACGGCCCGGTGCCAACCTCTGGATGGTGGAGGCCTGGCAGCCGGTGACCCGGAAGGGGCGGGTCAGGGGGCGATGGCGGCCGAGTGGTTCAGCGCCCCAATGAGCGCCACCCTCCACGGGGTCACGTCGCGGCTCGTGCGGCAGGACGCGCCGCCGCAGGAGCAGGCCCAGACCCAGCCGCCCTGAGGGGAACGGAGGACGCGGGGGTGGTGGGCGGAGGCGGACCGGTGGGCCGTGCGGCTGTTCACGTCTTCGACGGTAGGCCTGTCGTCGCAAGCGGATTCGGCGCCGCGCCGCAGGTCGTCCCCGTGGCCCACCGGATACCAGCCGAACGGACGAGGGCGGGACCGGGTCTTCTCCCGGGTCCCGCCCTCGTGGGCGTTGCCTCAGTCGCGCGCACAGCCGCGCGTCCAGCCGCCCGTCAGCCGACGCCGAAGACGTTGGGAACGGCGCGCTGCGCCTCGGAGAGGCTGCGGTCGAGGCGCACGACGGTGCCGGAGGACAGCCGCGCCAGCATGGTCGTCGAGCCGCCGCCGTCGAGGTTGGTGGCGTCGTACGAACCGAGCTGCTGCATGTAGTCGGCCATCTGGTGGATGGTCGCCCCGCCGTACCGGACACCGTTGATCGTGGCGCGGCCGGAGACGGTGACGAAGAGCAGGTCGCCGGTCTTCGTCCAGCCGATGGCCGTGCGCGGGCGCAGCTCCTCGTCGCGGGTGGCGCAGGTGCCACCGTTCTTGACTCCGGCGTTGAGGAACCTCGCGCCGCGGCCGACGGCCTCGTGGATGAGGAACTTCGCGTCGCTGTGGGCCGCGTAGCTCACCGACACCGGGGTGCCGACGGGGAGCCTGGTCAACCAGGTGCCCGCGGTGCCGTTGGCCGTGAGGATGGTCTGGCCGGCGGCGGGGGCCTTGCCGCGGTAGGCGCCGTAGCGGATTCCCGCGACCTTGCCCGAGACCAGGACGATGTCGACGACGCCGTACGGCCTGGTCTGCGAGCCCCAGGCGGTCGTGTAGACGTTGATGCCGCCGGTGACGTACTCCCAGTTGAGGCCCGAGATGCCTTGGTAGCCGCGCCCGCTGGCGGTCGCGGTGCCGCTCAGCCACAGGCGGCTGGGGGAGGACTCGCCCGCCCGCCCGACGGCGATGACGGGGTCGTGGACGTTGCGCGCCTTGGTCACCCGGCCGCCGGTCATCTGCGGGAGGTCGGGCAGGGCGGCGCGGCCGAGGTTGAAGACGCCACCGTTGACCATGACGGCTGCGGTCGAGGCGTACTTGAGGTAGGTCGAGGGGTAGTGCGAGCTGGTCAGCGTGGAGGACCCGCGCACGCGGGGGTTGAGGGGGGACGACGCCGGGACCTTGACGACGGCGATGCGGGTGGCTGCCTGCGGGTTGCTGGGGGTCGCCCCGGTGTCCCAGACCTTGACGGACAGGCCGCCGGTGAGGCTGGTGGTCGTGGGGGTCCTCGACAGGAGGGTCGGCGTCGCCTTGCAGGTGACGGCGGTGGCGCCCTGGGGCGCGCTGACGAGCAGCGTGCACCCGAGCGCAGCGGCGAGCACGGGAGCGAGGGTGGGGGAGAGACGGCGGGTGAGGGTCGATGCGTTCACGGCGGTCCTGGGGGAGGTGGGGGCCCGGGAGACGGACCACCGGCGCACCGGCTCCGGGATGCCGGCGAACGAACCGTGGGGGGTGGCGGTCCGTCGGCACCGTACGGTGGCGGGAGGCCCATCACGCACGCGACAGGCCGCATCGGACCCGTTCGGCCGAGGACCCTCCGACCGGACGGACCGCCGCTCGTCAAGAGGGCGTCACGCCCCGGTCAAGGGCAGGTCAAGCCGCAGTCAAGGGCCGGATCGGCCGCCGGACGGCGTCGGCTCAGGCGCTCGCGGCGGACAGCGGGGGGAAGCGGTCCGCGAGCACTGCTGCGACGGCTGGGGGAGTGAACCAGGCGGGCAGCGCCTCGCCGCGGGCCAGGCGCTGGCGCACCTCGGTGCCAGACACGGTGCGCACCCGGGTGCCCGGCGGCACCTGGTCGACCGGCTCGTAGCTGTCGGTGTCCTCGACGTAGCCGAGCTGCGGGAAGGACGCCATCCGCACCTCGAGCTCGTCCTGGTGCCGGCGCACGAGCTCCTGAGAGGCGTACGGCTCGTAGAAGGGGCGTCCCTTGCTGTCCTGTCCCGGCCCGGCGTGGTCACGGCCGATGATCATGAAGGACGCCCCGAAGTTCTGGCGGATGATGGCGTGCCACAGCGCCTCGCGAGGGCCGCCCATGCGCATGGCAAGGGGCAGTAGGGCCAGGGTGGCCCGGCCGGCGGGGTAGCTCGGCATGAGGCCGCGGTAGCAGGCCACCCGTGTGGGGACGTCGATGTCGCCCGGCTTGGTGGGCCCGACCACGGGCTGGACGAGCAGGTGCGCCCCGGTCTCGCGCGCTGCGCGGACGGTGAGCTCGTGGTGGGCCCGGTGCATGGGGTTGCGGGTGTTGAACGCCACCACCCGGCTGACCCCGAGGTCGGTGAAGTGCCGGCGCAGCGCGGCCGGGGTGAACCGGAGGTCCTGGTGGTCGCGACCCGGAGGGGTCACGGCCCGGGGCAGCACCTCGAGCGGGCCGGTGACGTACCAGGGCTCGGTGCGGTGGACCAGCGCGTCGACACTCGGGTGGGCCGTGTCGTCGGTGCCGAACACGGCGCGGGCCTCCATCAGCGGGTCGACCCGCCAGGCCTCCCGGGGCTCCAGGACCCCGAGCAGGTTCCCGTCGTCGCCCCGCAGGGCGAGGTGCCCGCAGGCCTCGGCCGCGCGCAAGGTGTCCTCGTCGATGTCGAGCATGATCGGCATCGGCCACAGCGTGCCGTCGGCGAGGCGGAGCCGCTCGCACACCGAGGCGAGGTCACTGGCACCCAGGTAGCTCGTCAGGGGCGAGAACGCCCCGGAGGCCAGCAGCTCGAGGTCGCAGCGCTGGCGCTCGGTGAGGTGCCGGGCCGGCCACGAGCCTGCCAGCCGCTCGAGCTCCTCCGCCCGCTCCGGGGCGACCACCAGGTCGACCAACCGGCCGCCGTGCGGCCTCGACAGCGTCTGGGCCTCCGCCTGCATCTGCCGCCCCTCTCACCGAGCCACGGTGTCGGTGCCACCGTGCCTCGATTGTGGTGAGCGCTCGTGGGGATCGGGTCATCCCTGCGACGTAGGCGGTGCTCCGGCAGCCGTCGGGTGCGAGCGACCGGGCGCCTGGTCGCGTCGGGGCTCCTCAGGACCGCGCGCTGAGGACGACCTTGAGGGCCTGGGTGTCGGCGGCGTTCGCGAAGACCTCGTAGGCCTGCATGAAGTCGTCGAGCCCGAAGCGGTGCGTCACGAGCTGACCGAGGTCGAGCTGCCGGCTGGCGAGCAGGCGCAGCAGCGTGGGCGTCGAGTAGGTGTCGACCAGGCCCGTGGTGATCGTGACGTCCTTGATCCACAGGTCCTCGAGGTGCAGGGTCGCGGGTTTGCCGTGCACGCCGACGTTGGCGACGGTCCCGCCGGGGCGCACGAGCGCCGCGCACTGCTCGAAGGTGCCGGGAATCCCCACGGCCTCGATCGCCACGTCGGCGCCGAGCCCGTCCGTCAGGCCGCGGACGACTTCGAGGGCGTCGTCGCGCGAGGCGTCGACGACGACGTCCGCGCCGACCCGCTTGGCCGCGTCGAGCCGGGAGCCGGCGAGGTCGATCGCCACCACGTGCGCCGGACTGAACAGCTTGGCGCCCATGATCGAGGAGAGGCCGATCGGGCCCGCGCCGACCACGGCGACGACGTCACCGGGGCGCACGTGGCCGTTGAGGACGCCCACTTCGTAGCCCGTGGGGCCGATGTCGGCGAGCATGAGGACCTCCTCGTCGGTGACGCCGGCGGGGATGGCGAAGGTGGAGGTGTCGGCGAACGGGACCCGGACGTACTCGGCCTGCGTCCCGTCGATGAGGTGCCCGAGGATCCAGCCACCCCCGCCGAGGCACTGGCCGTAGCGGGCCTCTCGGCAGTAGCGGCACGAGCCGCAGGCGGTGATGCACGAGACGAGCACGCGATCCCCGGGGGAGAGGTTCTTGACGCCCGAGCCGACCGACTCGACGGTGCCCACCGCCTCGTGCCCGAGGATGCGGCCGTCGGTCACCGCGGGGACGTCGCCCTTGAGGATGTGCAGGTCGGTGCCGCAGATGGTGACCGAGTCGACGCGCACGACGGCATCCGTGTCGTCCTGGATGGATGGCTTCGGGACCTCCTCCCACGACTTGCGGCCCGGTCCGTGGTAGACGACGGCATGCATGGGTGGCTCCTCTCGCGACCTGCACCCTGCAGGCCCAGCAACCACTCCACCGCGAGGCGTCGCCGGGCAGGAGAGTCCTAGGTCCCGCATGGCGCAGGGAACTCAGCGGTCGGCGGTCGGGGCATTCGCTCGATCAGGGGTGTCCGGAGGGGGAGCCGTCGCCGGCTCGTCCCTCACCGGCTCCTCCCAAGACCGCCTGCCGCCGTCAACGACGAAGAAGGACCCCCGGAAAAGCATGGGGGTCCTTCTTCGTCGTGGTGTCCGGAGGGGGACTTGAACCCCCACGCCCGATAAAGGGCACTAGCACCTCAAGCTAGCGCGTCTGCCATTCCGCCACCCGGACAGGGTGTGAGACAAGCCTCCCGGAGGAGCGCCTGCTGCGACCCGGAACGATACACGTCGGGGGGTGCAACTCCCAAACCGCCCCGGTGCCAAGGAAATGGAGGCCCACGCCAAGCGTCGTACGGCCCTCACCCGCGGGTCGCTGCCGCTCGTTCGGCGCACCCGCGCGCCTAGGGTGGAGGGCATGAGCGACGCCGCCAACCCCGCCCCGGACGCCAGCCCGACCACCGAGGTCACCGGACCTGCCGACGAGGTCGTGCGCATCTGCCGCGACCTCATCCGCATCGACAGCACCAACTACGGCGACGGGAGTGGACCGGGGGAGCGGGAGGCCGCGGAGTACGTCGTGGCCCAGCTCCGCGAGGTGGGGCTCGAGCCGACGGTGGTCGAGAGCGACCCGGGGCGCACCAGCGTCGTGGTCCGACTCGAGGGCGAGGACCGGGAGCGGCCCGCCCTGTGCATTCACGGCCACCTCGACGTGGTGCCCGCCAACGCCGCCGACTGGCAGGTCGACCCGTTCAGCGCCGAGCTGCGCGACGGCTGCGTGTGGGGCCGTGGCGCGGTCGACATGAAGGACATGGACGCGATGATCCTGGCCGTCGTCCGCGACCTCGCCCGCCGCGGCGCCAAGCCCCCGCGCGACCTCGTCGTCGCCTTCTTCGCCGACGAGGAGGCCGGGGGCGTCAAGGGTTCGCACCACGTGGTCAAGACCCACCCCGAGCTGTTCGAGGGCGTCACCGAGGCGGTCAGCGAGGTGGGCGGCTACAGCGTCACCGTGCCGACGACCGGCGGCGTCGAGACCCGCGCCTACCTCGTCCAGACCGCGGAGAAGGGCATCCTCTGGCTGCGGCTCGTGGCCACCGGACGCGCCGGCCACGGGTCCGTCCCGAACCCCGACAACGCGATCGTCCACCTCGCCGAGGCGATCAGCCGGATCAACGCCCACAAGTGGCCCCGCGAGTACATCGCCTCGGTGCGCGAGCTGCTCGACGGGCTCAGCGACCTCACCGGGACCAGCTGGTCCGACGAGGACCTCGACGACCTGCTCGACCACCTCGGCGGCGCCCAGGGGTTCGTGCGCGGGACCCTGCAGGACACCGCCAACTTCACGATGGCCGACGCCGGGTACAAGCACAACGTCATCCCCCAGAGTGCCAGCGCCGCCCTGGACTGCCGGTTCCTGCCCGGCCACGACGACGACCTGCTCGCGACCATCCGCGAGCTCGCCGGGGAGCACGTCGAGGTCGAGGTCGTGCACCGTGACATCGCGCTCGATGCCCCGTTCGAGGGCCCGCTCGTGGAGGCGATGACCGCGGCGCTGCTGGCGGAGGACCCGGGTGCGCAGGTGCTGCCCTACTGCCTCTCGGGCGGCACCGACAACAAGGCCCTGAGCACCCTCGGCATCACCGGCTACGGCTTCGCGCCCCTGCAGCTGCCCGCCGACCTCGACTTCGCCCCGATGTTCCACGGCATCGACGAGCGCGTGCCCGTGGCGGCCCTCGAGTTCGGCGCGCGGGTGCTGTCGCGCTTCGTCGCCACCTGCTGACAGGGGTACGGCGCGGGGCCGGCTCCGTGCGGTACCGGGCTCGGCCACCGGGCCCCCGGACAGCTCGTCCCGCGAGTGGGTTACCGGCCCGTAGCCTTCGGCGTCCCCGGTCGTTGACCGGGCAGGGACCTCACCCTGTCCGGCAAAGGAGCCACCATGACCAGGCGTCGCCAGCACACCGCCACCGCCCGGCTCGTCGCCGCCCTCGGGGTGGCCGGCGCCCTGGTCTGCGGGGGCGCGACCGCGTCGCAGGCCCTGACGCTGCCCGACCCGGTCGCCACCACGGTGGGTGACGTCACCTCGACGGTCACCGGGGCGACCGGCGGCCTCGGTCTCCCGGTCCCCGGAGCGACGACCACGGCCCCGGGCTCCGGCTCCGGTACGACGCCGGCCTCGCACCCGTCGGGGACGTCCACCACCTCGGCGACCGCAGGCGCACAGGGGGGTTCGTCGAAGTCCGGCACCTCGAGTGCGACCGAGGCGAAGGGTTCGAAGGGCTCTGCTGCGTCCACGGCCGCGGGCGGGAGCGCCGTCGTCGACAGCCCGGCCGCGACAGCGTGCATCATCCCCACCGGGGGCACGTCGCCGGCTGTCGAGGTGGACCTCCGCGCGGCAGGGGTGGACCTGTCCTCGCCGCTCGTCAAGCAGTTCCCCCAGGCTCTTGCCCCCTGCCCCGAGGGTGCCGTGCCCGCCGGCGACCACGTGGCCTCGGTGGACGCCGCCGCGCAGGGTCTGCTCGGCGCGTGCGTCCGGGTGACGCGGCAGGTCGTGCCGCTGCAGACCACGCTCGTGGTGCTCGACCACGACGTCATCAAGGAGCTCACCGCCGCCGGGGTGCCCCTCGACCGCCTCGTCGTACCGTGCCCGGGGGCGGCGGGGTCGCCGGCACCGGGCAACGCCCCGTCGGCCCCTGCTGCGCACGATCCGTCAGCCGGTGGCCGTCCCGGCGCTGCCTCGGCCCTGCCGGCCCGGCTCGCCTTCACCGGCGGCGCCGTCGTCCCCATGGCACTCGCGGGCGCCGGAATGCTCTGGCTCGGGGTGCTGATGACCCGCCGGGCCCGGGGGCTCAGTGGGGTCGCGGGACGCGGATGATCTTGCGCCGCAACCAGGTGCGCTGCACGCCACCGAGATAGATCCGCGTGCGGTGCAGCTCCCAGTGGCCGTACTCGGCATGGTCGGCCAGGGTCCGCCGGATGTCGGACCGGGAGTCGCCTCGGGCGAAGCTCAGGACGCGGTACTCGTACTCAACCATCACCGCCATTTCTACCCGGAACCCGCTACGGTCTCCACATGACCGCAGACCCGCGTGGCGCGCTGGCCGACCTCGTGGCCGCATTCGAGCGGCACCTCGAGGCCTCGGCCTCCAAGCGCGGTGAGGAAGACCCCACCGTCATCGCCGCCTACGACGACCTCGCGGATGCCTTCGCGGCCTACGACGACACCCTCCTGCAGGCCTACGGCGAGATGACGCCGCTCGACATCTACGACGGTGACGAGGATGACGACGACGAGGACGAGGACGACGAGGAGCTCGACGACCACTCCGACGAGGACGGCGACGGCGCCGTCTACTCGGGTCTCGACGACACCGACTACGACGACGGTGACGAGGACGACGACCGCGCCTGACCCGGGCTGACGGTCGACCTCGGGTGCAGGCCCCGGCGGGGGGTCGCCACCCTCAGGCGGACACCTCGTCGAGGGCGGCCACGAGCTCCGCGGGGAGATCCAGGTCCTCGCTCGCCAGCGATGTACGCAACTGTGCCGTGGTCCGGGCCCCCACGACGGGCGCCACGACGCCGGGGCGGTCACGGACCCAGGCGAGGGCGACCTCCGCGGGGGTGACCTCGAGGCCCTTGGCCGCGATGGCCAGGGCCTCGACGATGCCGGTGCTGCGGTCGTCGAGGTAGCGCGCGGTGAACCGCGGGAAGTCCCGTGAGGCGGCGCGGGAGTCGGCCGGGACCCCGTGGCGGTACTTCCCGGTGAGGACGCCGCGGCCGAGCGGCGACCAGGGCAGCAGCCCGAACCCCAGCGCCTGCGAGGCCGCGAGCAGGTCCGGCTCGGCGGCACGGTTGACCAGGGAGTACTCGACCTCGTTGGCGACCAGCGGGACCCGCGCCTGCTCCAGCAGCGACAGGGCGCGGGCGGTCTGCCAGCCGCTGAAGTTGGACACGCCGACGTAGCGTGCTCGGCCGGTGCTGACCGCCCACTCCAGGGCCGACAGCGTCTCGGTGAGGGGAGCCTCGTCGGACCACGTGTGCACGAGCCACAGGTCGACGTGGTCGGTGGCCAGGCGCTCCAACGAGGTGTCGAGCTGGCTGAGCAGGCTGTGGCGCGAGGTGTCCACGACACGGTGCCCCGAACGCCGCGAGATGCCGGACTTGGTGCAGATGACGAGCTCGTCGCGGTCGACCTCGTCCTCGATGAGGCGCCCGATGATCTCCTCGGACGCACCGTCGGAGTACCCGTGAGCCGTGTCGACGAGGGTGCCGCCGGCGTCGACGAAGGTGCGCAGCTGCTCGCGCGCCGCCTCCTCGTCGGTGGTCCGTCCCCAGGTCATCGTCCCCAGGCCGAGGCGCGACACCGTCAGGCCCGAGCTCCCCATCCGTCGCTGGCGCATGGTCCCGTACCGTAGCCGCCGCGTCGGGCCCGCACCGCGCAGCCCCGCCGATAGCCTCCGTGCCATGGAACTCGGTGTGAACCTCGGCTACTTCGGGATGGGTGTCGACCAGGACAACGTGGCGGTGGCGCAGGAGGCCGACCGGCTCGGCTACGCGGTCGCCTGGGCCGCGGAGGCGTACGGGTCGGACGTGCCCACGGTCCTCTCCTGGGTCGGGGCGCTCACCGAGCGGATCCACCTCGGCGCCGCGGTCATGCAGATCCCGGCGCGCACCCCGGCGATGACGGCCATGACCGCCGCGACGTTGGACACCCTCTCCGGCGGCCGCTTCCGACTGGGCCTCGGCGTCAGCGGTCCGCAGGTCAGCGAGGGCTGGCACGGCGTACGGTTCGCGGCGCCGCTCGCCCGCACCCGCGAGTACGTCGACATCGTGCGCATGGCGCTGCGGCGGGAGACGGTCGCCTACGAGGGCCGGCACTTCACGCTGCCGCTGCCCGACGGTCCCGGCAAGCCGCTCAAGCTCACCATCCACCCGCCCCGGCCGGACCTGCCCATCTACCTCGCCGCGGTCGGCCCGAAGAACCTCGAGCTCGCCGGTGAGGTGGCCGACGGCTGGCACGCGATCTTCTTCAGCCCCGAGCACTCGCGCGAGCAGGTCGAGAGCGTCGTGACCGGCCGCCGGCGAGCCGGTCGGGGGACGGAGGCGAACCCGTTGGAGGGCTTCGACATCGCCCCGTCGGTGCCCGTCGTCATCGGCGACGACGTCGAGGCCGCGGCCGACGCGGTCCGGCCCTACGCAGCCCTCTACATCGGCGGGATGGGCTCACGGGAGCAGAACTTCTACAACCAGCTCGCCTGCCGGATGGGCTTCGAGGACGCGGCAGCCGAGGTCCAGGACCTCTACCTCGCGCGGCGGCACCGCGACGCCGCGGCGGCCGTGCCGTTCGAGCTCATCGACGCCACCTCGCTCATCGGCACCCGGGAGCGCATCGCGGCCCGGATCGGCCGCTACGCCGACGCCGGGGTGGGCACGCTGTCGGTGGCGCCGTTCGCCGGAGGCCTCGAGGAGCGCCTGCATGTCGTGCGGACCATGGCCGAGGTCATGCGCGAGACTGTCGGCTGACGGGCCGCACCCCGACGCCAGTGCCGCTCCCCGCGTCCTCGACCTGAAAGCAGAACCGTGACCCTCAGCTACCTCGACGCCGTCATCCTCGGCATCGTCGAGGGACTCACCGAGTTCCTCCCCGTCTCCTCCACCGGCCACCTCACCATCACCGAGAAGCTGCTCGGCCTCACCGTGGACGACCCGGGCGTCACGGCGTACACCGCGGTCATCCAGCTCGGCGCCATCCTGGCGACGCTGCTGTACTTCCGGCGCGACATCGTCCGGCTGCTCGTGGCCTGGGTCGGGGGGCTGCGCGGCGCCGAGGGTCGCACCCACCACGACTACCAGCTGGCGTGGGCGGTCATCGTCGGGTCCATCCCGGTGGGCATCGTCGGCTTCCTCGGCAAGGACCTCATCAGCGGCCCGCTCCGCAGCCTCTGGGTCGTCGCGGCGGCCCTGGTGCTGTGGAGCGCCGTGATGTGGCTCGCCGAGACCAGGCACGCGGCCCTGGCCCGCCGGGGCGACGAGCGCCACGAGGGCGAGGTGACGGTGCAGGACGGCGTCGTCATCGGCCTGGTGCAGTGCTTCTCGCTGGTGCCCGGCGTGTCCCGCTCGGGGGCGACGATCTCGGCCGGCCTGTTCCGCGGCCTCGACCGGGTCACGGCGACCCGGCTCTCGTTCTTCATGGCCATCCCCGCGCTGACCGCGGCCGGCCTGTTCGAGATGGCGAGCGAGACCGACCACCTCAAGCTCCTCGGCATCGGCCAGATGGTCGTCGGCGTCGTGGTGTCCTTCGTGGTCGCCTACGCCTCGATCGCGTGGCTGCTCAAGTTCGTCAGCAGCAACAAGATCACGGCCTTCGTCTGGTACCGCGTGGCGCTGGGTGCCGTGCTGGTCGTGGTCCTCTCCGCCGGCTGGATGACCGCCACCTGAGCTACAGCCAGTCGGAGCGGCGGAACGCGCGGTACAGGCCCAGGCAGGCGACGGCCATGACGCCCAGCACGACGTAGTAGCCGTACCTGAAGCGCAGCTCCGGCATGTTGTCGAAGTTCATGCCGTAGACGCCGGCGATCATCGTGGGTACGGCGGCGATGGCGACCCAGGCGGAGATCTTGCGCATGTCGCTGTTCTGCTGCACCGAGATCTGCGCCAGGTGGGCGTTGAGGACGTCGGTGAGCAGGCGGTCGTACGACTCCACGTGGTCGATGACACGCAGCAGGTGGTCGGCGACGTCGCGGAACAGCAGCCGCATCTCCTTGACGCTGACGGGGCTGCGCGACCCGTCGTGGAGCATGCTCAGGGGCGCGGCGAGCGGTGTCGCGGCGCGGCGGAACTCGAGGACCTCGCGCTTGAGGCGGTAGATCTGGCCGGAGTCGGTGTCACGGGCACCGGAGAACACCGCCGCCTCGATCTCCTCGAGGTCGTTCTGGAGCTCGCCGTCGATGGCGACGTAGTTGTCGACGATCGCGTCCATGACGGCGTGCAGGACGCTGACCTCGCCGTGGCGCAGCTGCTGCGGCATCCCCTCGAGCCGGTGGCGCACCGACGCCAGGGGGCTGACGTCGCCGTACCGGACGGTGACCACGAAGCGGTCGCCGACGAAGAGCATGACCTCACCGGTCTCGACGTCGCTGGTCGCCTCGACGTAGCGCAGCGTCTTGAGCACCACGAAGATCGTGTTGTCGTACAGCTCGACCTTGGGTCGCTGGTTGCCCTTGATGGCGTCTTCGACGGCGAGCGGGTGCAGCTTGAGCTCGTCGTTGACGAGGTCGAACTCGGCGTCGGTCGGGTCCTTGAGCCCGATCCAGAGGAAGGCGTGCGGGTCGGCCCCGGTGCGCAGGCCCTCGAGGGCGTCGCTGAGGTCACCGCAGGGTTCGCGGATGCCGTCGCGGTAGATGGCTTGGTCGACGATCACGGGGCTACTCCACCACGTCGCCGCGGCCGGGGCGAGCGACCGGCCGTAGAGTGCGGACGTGCCCACCCTCCTGCTCGTCCGCCACGGCCACTCCAGCGCGAACGGCGAGGGGATCCTGGCCGGCCGCCTGCCCGGCGTCCACCTGACCGAGCGCGGCCGCGGCCAGGCCGCGGCCCTCGGAGAGCGCTTCGCCCGCGCCCCGGTCGCCCGGGTGGTGAGCAGCCCGCTCGAGCGGTGCCTGGAGACGGCGCACCCGCTGGCCACGGCGGTGGGGGTCCAGGTCGTGGTCGAGGACGGCCTGCAGGAGTGCGCGTACGGCGCATGGAGCGGCCGGAAGCTGAGCGAGCTCGCCAAGGAGCCGCTCTGGTCGACGGTCCAGGACGACCCCGGCAGCGCGCGCTTCCCCGACCACGACGAGTACGCCGCCGAGAGCCTGCAGGAGATGAGCGACCGCGTCGTCGAGGCGGTACGCCGCCACGACGCCGAGGTGCTCGAGTCGCACGGCAAGGACGCCGTCTGGGTCGCGGTCAGCCACGGCGACCTCGTCAAGGCCGTGCTGGCCGACGCGACGGGCGCGGGCCTGGGGCACTTCCAGCGCTACACCGCCGACCCCGCCTCGGTCTGCGCCATCCGCTACGGCGAGCGCCACACGTTCCTGCTGTCCGCCAACGAGCTGGCCCCGGACCTCGCGCGGTTCCGGCCACCGGCCGACGCCCCGCCGACGGGGGACGCGCAGGTCGGCGGCGGAGCCGGTTAGAGTTTTGACCATGTCGCTCCACGAGTTCGACCCGCCGGACCGGTTCGTCGCCGGGACCGTCGGGCCACCGGGACAGCGGACCTTCTTCCTCCAGGCGAGCGAGGGCCGGCGCCTCACCAGCGTGTCCCTCGAGAAGCAGCAGGTGGACGTCCTCGCGACGCGCATCAACGACCTGCTCGACAGCTACGCCGGGGGCGCGGGCGCCGACCACGTCGCGGCCGAGGTCGTCGACAACGCCCCGCTCGACACCCCGATCGAGGACGAGTTCCGGGTCAACACCCTCGCCCTCGCGTGGGACGAGGACCGCCAGGTCATCATCATCGAGGCGCTGGACCGCGACCCCGACGACCCCGAGGCATCGCTGGAGCCCGACGTCCTCACCACCGAGCCCCGCCAGGTCCGGGTGGTCCTCACCCCTGCCCGCGCCAGGGCCTTCGCCCGGCGTGCCCAGTCGATCGTGGCTGCCGGGAGGCCGCCGTGCCCGTTCTGCGGTGGTCCGCTCGAGGTCGAGGGCCACATCTGCCCTCGCGCGAACGGCTACAAGCGCTGAGCCCGAGCCAGCCCGGCGACGCCGACCTGCTCGAGGTCCTCACGCGGGAGGACCTCGAGGTCCTCGGGCGGATCGCGGACGCCTCCAACCTGGCGGTGCTCGTGCGCGCCGGCGCGGGCGGGCCCCTCGCGATCTACAAGCCGGTCATGGGGGAGCGGCCGCTGTGGGACTTCCCCGACGGCACGCTCGCCGGCCGGGAGGTCGCGGCCTACCTCATCAGTGCCGCCGGCGGCTTCGACGTCGTGCCGCCGACGGTGCTGCGCTCGGGCCCGCAGGGCATCGGCTCCGTGCAGCGCTGGGTGGGCGACCCGACCGACGAGCCGGAGCACCCGGTCGACGTCGTCGGCCCGCGCGAGGTGCCGACCGGCTGGCTGCCGGTGCTGCGCGGCGAGAACGAGCTGGGCGAGCCCGTGGTCGTCGTGCACGAGGACTCGGCGGCGGCGCGGACCGTCGCGGCCTTCGACGCCCTCATCAACAACTCCGACCGCAAGGGTTCGCACCTCGTGCGCGACGAGGGGAGGCTGCGCGGGTTCGACCACGGCGTGAGCCTGCACGAGGAGCCCAAGCTCCGTACGGTGCTGTGGGGGTTCGCGGGCGAGCCGATCGCCGAGGCCGACCTGGCCCGCATCGCGGCGGTCGTCGAGCTGGTGCAGGACGAGGAGGCGTCGCTGCGCGCCGAGCTGGACTCCCTGCTCACCCTGCGCGAGGTCGCGGCCCTGCTCGGGCGCGGCCGCCGGCTGCTGGACCGCAGGGCCTACCCGGTCCCGTCGGGGCAGTGGCCGGCCATCCCGTGGCCGCCCCTCTGAGCGGCCAACGTAGAGTTCCGCTGTGATCTCCTGGCCGACCCCGTTCCTCCCCGCCGTCCCCGGCACCGGCCACCCGGTCCAGGTCTTCGACACCGCCTCCGGTGTCGTGCGCCCCCTCACCCCGGGGCCGACCGCGCGGATGTACGTCTGCGGCATCACGCCGTACGACGCCACGCACATGGGGCACGCGGCCACCTACGTCACGTTCGACGTCCTCGGCCGCGCCCTTCGCGACGCCGGCCACGACGTGGTCTACGTGCAGAACATCACCGACGTCGACGACCCGCTCATCGAGCGCGCGCAGCGGGACGGCGTGCGGTGGGAGGACCTCGCCACCCGCGAGATCGCCCTGTTCCGCGAGGACATGACCGCCCTGGCCGTCATCCCGCCCGACCACTACGTCGGCGTCGTCGAGAGCATCGACTCGGTCGCCAAGGCGGTCCGGGGGCTCGTGGACCGCGGCGCGGCGTACTCCGTGCCGACGGCCGAGTCCGACGGTGACGACGTGTACCTCGACCTCACCAGCGACGAGGGCTTCGGCGGCGTCTCGGGCTGGACGCGCGAGCAGATGCTCGAGGTCTACGCCGAGCGCGGCGGCGACCCCCACCGCGAGGGCAAGCGCGACGCGCTCGACCCGCTGCTGTGGCGCGCGGCCCGTGAGGGCGAACCCTCCTGGGAGGTCGACGGGCTGCCCGCCGGCCGTCCCGGATGGCACATCGAGTGCACCGCCATCGCCCTGGACCACCTGGGCATGACGTTCGACGTGCAGGGCGGTGGCACCGACCTCGTCTTCCCGCACCACGAGATGAGCGCCACCCAGGCCGTCGTCCTCACCGGGGAGCGGCCGTTCGCCCGCACCTACGCCCACCAGGCCATGGTCGGCCTCGACGGCGAGAAGATGAGCAAGTCCAGGGGAAACCTCGTGCTCGTCTCGGCCCTACGGGCCGAAGGCGTCGACCCCATGGCCATCCGGCTCGCCCTGCTGTCGCAGCACTACCGCACGGAGTGGTCGTGGAGCGACGACCTGCTCAAGCAGGCCCAGGAGCGCCTCGACACGTGGGGCGCCGCTCTCTCTGTCGACGGGGCCCCGGACAGCGAGGACGTCGTCGAGCAGGTGCGTCGCCATGTGGCCGACGACCTCGACACCCCGGGCGCCCTCGCGGCCGTGGACCGCTGGGCCAAGGAGTGCCTCACCCGGGGTGGCAGCGACACCGCGGCGTCCGGCGTCCTGGCCCGCGCCCTCGACGCCGTCCTCGGCGTCCGCGTCTGACCCGGATCTGACCTGGTCTCGAGGCTGACCTGCCAACACGCTGAGGCGCTTCGGGTCAGCCCGGCCCGGCTCGTCCCGGCTGGCTCAGCGCGGCTGGCTCAGCCCGGCTGGCTCAGCCCGGCTGGCCGGGGCCGTCCTGGCCGCGCCGGCGCAGGTAGCGCTCGAACTCGCGGGCGATCGCGTCGCCGCTGGCCTCCGGCAGGTCGGCGGTGTCCTGGGCCTGCTCGAGGGACTGGACGTACTCCGCGACCTCCTCGTCGGTCTCGGCGAGCTCGTTGATGCCGCGCTCCCACGCCCGCGCGCCGTCGGCGAGGTCACCGTGGGGGATGGGGGCGTCGAGCAGCTCCTCCAGCCGCGAGACGAGCGCCAGCGTCGCCTTGGGGGACGGGGAGTGGCCGGCGTAGTGCGGGACGGCGGCCCAGCACGAGATCGACTGCATGCCCGACTGCGTGGCGGCGTCGGCCAGCACGCCCACGATGCCCGTCGGGCCCTCGTATCGGCTCGGCTCGAGGTCGAAGCGGTGGATGACGTCGTCGTCGTCGGAGGTGGCGGTGACCGGGATGGGACGGGTGTGTGCCACGTCGGCCATGAGGGCGCCGAGGGTGAAGACCGTCGACGCCCCCACCTGCTGGGCGAACTCCATCAGCTCGATGGTGAAGGCACGCCAGCGGAACGACGGCTCGATGCCCTGGATGAGCACCACGTCGCGCTGCAGCGTCTCGCTGCTGGCCACGAGGATCCGCGTCGTGCGCCAGTGGATGCGGCGTCGGCCGTCGTCGAGGACGACCCGCGGCCGGTTGACCTGGAAGTCGTAGTAGTCCTCCGGGTCGAGGGCGGCGACGGCCTCGGCGTCCCAGACGTCGACGAGGTGGTCGATGGCTGCGGTGGCAGCCTCGCCCGCGTCGTTCCAGCCCTCGAAGGCCGCGATGACGACCGGGTTGTTCAGCTCCGGTACGTCCTCGAGCTCGATCACCGTTCCTCCTCGCCCGTGCCCGGCGGCACTCAGTCCTCCCAGCCTACGGTCCGCGGTGCTGCCGGGTCCCGCCGCCTGCGTATAGTCGGGCGCGCCGCCTCCACCCTCGCGCGCCACCCCACCAGCACCACCACCCCCGAACCAGCCGGAGCCCCACAGCCATGTCCTCGTCCCCGTCGACCGCCTCCACCGACCGGCTGCCGGCGGCCGTCCTGTGGGACATGGACGGGACGCTGGTTGACACCGAGCCCTACTGGATCAACGCCGAGCACGCGATCGTCGAGGAGGCCGGCGGCACCTGGAGCGACGAGTACGCCCACCAGCTCGTCGGCAACGACCTGATGGTGTCCGCGCAGTTCATCCGCGACAACAGCCCCGTCGAGCTCGACCCGGTCGAGATCATCGAGGAGCTGCTGCGACGCGTCGTGGCGCAGGTGGCCGAGCACGTGCCGTGGCGTCCCGGCGCCCTCGAGCTCCTCACCGCGTTGCAGGAGGCCGGCGTACCGAGCGCGCTGGTCACCATGTCGTGGCGCTCCCTGGCCGACGCCGTCCTCGCGGCGCTGCCGGCGCAGACGTTCACCGCGGTCATCACCGGCGACGAGGTCGAGCACGGCAAGCCACACCCCGAGCCCTACCTCGCCGCGGCACGCACCCTCGGGGTCAATGTGGCCGACTGCGTCGCGATCGAGGACTCCCCGACGGGGGTTCGGTCCGCCGTCGCGGCGGGGGTGCCGACCATCGCCGTGCCGCACGTCGTGCCGGTACCGGTGACCGTGGGGGCCGTCCAGGTCCCCAGCCTTCGCGGGCTCACGCCTGCCGACCTGCGCACGGTCTTCGACGGCGCCCGCCAGCAGTAGCGCTCAGTCGTCGGCCGGGACGACCTGGCCCGACACGGCGGGGTCGAGCGCCAGCAGCGCCGCCCCCTCGGGCAGCGGCGGTGGCGTGCCGCCCCAGGCCGGGCAGAACGCCCGGAAGTCGCACCAGTCGCACAGCCGCGAGGTCTTCGGTCGCCAGTCACCGGTGGTGGCCGCGTGCTCGATGGCGGTCCAGACGGCCTTGAGGTTGCGCTCGAGGCCGAGCAGGTCGTGCTCGTCGGGGGCGTAGCGGACGACCTCGCCGTTGCCCAGGTAGACCAGCTGCAGAAGCCGCGGGATCTCACCGCGCAGCCGCCACAGCACCAGGGCGTAGAACTTCATCTGGAACAGCGCCTTGCCCTCGAAGAGCTCGCTGGGGGAGCGGCCGGTCTTGTAGTCGACGACCCGCATCGCGCCGTCGGGCGCGACGTCGAGGCGGTCGACGTAGCCACGCAGGACCAGGCCGTCGAGCTCGGTCTCGACGTAGAGCTCACGCTCGGCGGGCTCGAGCCGGGTGGGGTCCTCGAGGGTGAACCACGTCTCGATCAGGGCCTGGGCGTCGTCGAACCACCCGTCCTCGGTGAGCTTCTCGTCGTCGGCGATCATCGCGGCGAGCTCGGGCTCCTCCTCGACCAGTGCTTCCCACTGCGGGCCCAGCAGTGACTGCGCCGCGGCCGGCGTGCGCTGGTCAGCCGGGAGGTCGAACAGCCGCTCCAGCACCGCGTGGACGAGCGTGCCCCGTGCCGCGGCAGGGCTCGGCGGCGAGGGCAGCTTGTCGATGGTGCGGAACCGGTAGAGCAGCGGGCACTGCTTGAAGTCCGACGCGCGGCTCGGGGACAGGGCGGGAACCATGACCCGCACTCTAGGTGCGGCGACCGACAGGACCGGACAGCCCGCGCCATACCTGTGGGACCACCCCCCACTTGTTGCCACCAGGTGGTCAGCAGAGGCCCGATTCGCGGGTTCCGTGACCACCCTCTGGCAACAAGTGGGGAAAGAGAGGGGGGTCAGTCGTCGGGCTGGTAGCCGAGGTTGGGGCTCAGCCACCGCTCGGCCTCGCGCAGCGTCCAGCCCTTGCGCTCGGCGTAGTCCTCGACCTGGTCGCGGCCGAGACGACCGACGACGAAGTACTGCGACTGCGGGTGCGAGAAGTACCACCCGGACACCGCTGCACCCGGCCACATCGCCATCGACTCGGTGAGCTCGATACCGGTGTGCTTCTCCACGTCGAGCAGTTCCCAGAGGAGCATCTTCTCGGTGTGGTCGGGGCACATCGGGTAGCCCGGCGCGGGCCGGATACCGGTGTAGCGCTCGGCGATCAGGTCGTCGTTCTTGAGGTGCTCGTCGGGGGCGTAGCCCCAGAAGTCGTGGCGCACCCGCTCGTGCAGGCGCTCGGCGAAGGCCTCCGCGAGCCGGTCGGCGAGGGACTCGAGCAGGATGGCGCTGTAGTCGTCGTTGGCCGCCTTGAACTCGGCGACCTTGTCCTGGGCGCCGAGACCGGCGGTGACGGCGAACGCCCCGACGTGGTCGTGGAGCCCGGACTCCTTGGGCGCCACGAAGTCCGACATCGCCCGGTTGGGCACCCCGGGGCGGTGCTGGCCCTGCTGGCGCAGGCTGTGCAGGGTGGTCAGAACGTGCTCGCGCGACTCGTCGCCGTAGACCTCGATGTCGTCACCGACGGAGGCGGCAGGAAACAGGCCGAAGACGCCGCTCGCGCGCAGCCAGCGCTCCTCGACGATGCGGTCGAGCATCTGCTGGGCGTCCTCGTAGAGACGGGTCGCCGCCTCACCCGTGGCAGGGTTGTTGAGGATGTCGGGGAAGCGGCCCTTCATCTCCCAGGCGAGGAAGAACGGCCCCCAGTCGATGTAGTCCCGCAGCTCGTCGATGGGGTAGTCGGTGAACGTCCGCACGAACTGGGTGACGGTCTTGCCGCGGTGGCCGGACTGCAGGCGCAGCAGCTCCTTCTCCTGCGCGGCCACCAGGTGCGGCACGGGGGGACGGTAGGTGGTCCAGTCCACCGGCGTCGCCTTGGCCCGGGCCGCCTCGAGGGAGACCAGCGGACGTTCGGTGGACTTCGCTGCGTGCCGTGCCCGCAGGCTCTCGAAGTCGGCGCGCACCTCCTCGAGCAGCGCCTCGCGCTGGTCGTCGGCGAGCAGCCGGGAGACGACCGGCACCGAGCGCGACGCGTCCTTCACCCACACCACGGGCCCGTGGTACTGCTGGTCGACCTTGACGGCGGTGTGCGCCCGCGACGTGGTGGCGCCGCCGATGAGCAGGGGCAGGTGCAGGCCCTGGCGCTCCATCTCCGAGGCGAACCCGACCATCTCGTCGAGGCTGGGGGTGATCAGCCCGGAGAGGCCGATCACGTCTGCGTTCTCGGCCTTCGCCGTGTCGATGATCTTCTGCGCCGGCACCATCACGCCGAGGTCGACGACGTCGTAGTTGTTGCACTGCAGCACGACGCCGACGATGTTCTTGCCGATGTCGTGGACGTCGCCCTTGACGGTGGCGAGGACGATCTTGCCCTTGCTGCGGTTCTGCGCGACCTCGGCCTCGGTCTTCTCGGCCTCGATGAACGGGATGAGGTAGGCGACGGCCTTCTTCATGACGCGGGCCGACTTCACCACCTGCGGCAGGAACATCTTGCCGCTGCCGAACAGGTCGCCGACGACGTTCATGCCGTCCATCAACGGGCCCTCGATGACCTCGATGGGCCGGCCGCCGCGGGCGCTGATCTGCTGCCGCAGCTCCTCGGTGTCGGACTCGGCGTGCTCGTCGATGCCCTTGACGAGGGCGTAGGTGATGCGTTCGCCGACGGGCAGCGATCGCCACTCCTCGGCGATGGCCTCCTGCTTGGTGTCGCCGGTGTTGAACGAGTCGGCTACCTCGAGCAGCCGCTCGGTGGAGTCCGGGCGGCGGTTGAGGACGACGTCCTCGATGCGCTCGCGCAGCCCGGGGTCGACCTGGTCGTAGACGACGAGCGCACCCGCGTTGACGATGCCCATGTCCATGCCCGCCTTGATGGCGTGGAACAGGAACACCGCGTGGATCGCCTCGCGGACGGGGTTGTTGCCGCGGAACGAGAACGAGACGTTGGAGACCCCTCCGGACACCAGCGCCCCGGGGAGGTTCTCCTTGATCCAGCGGGTCGCCTCGATGAAGTCGGTGCCGTATGCGGCGTGCTCCTCGATGCCCGTGGCCACCGCGAAGATGTTGGGGTCGAAGATGATGTCCTCGGCGGGGAACCCGACCTCCTGCGTGAGGATGTCGTAGGCCCGCCGGCAGATCACCTTGCGCCGCTCGAGGGAGTCGGCCTGGCCGTCCTCATCGAAGGCCATGACGACGATCGCGGCGCCGTACTTGCGGCACAGCCGGGCGTGCTCGACGAACGGCTCGACGCCCTCCTTCATGGAGATGGAGTTGACGATCGGCTTGCCCTGCACGCACTTGAGGCCGGCCTCGATGACGTCCCACTTCGAGGAGTCGACCATGACCGGCACCCGGGAGATGTCGGGCTCGCTGGCGACGAGCTTGACGAAGCGGTCCATGGCCGCGACGCCGTCGATCATCCCCTCGTCCATGTTGATGTCGATGACCTGGGCGCCGGCCTCGACCTGCTGGCGTGCGACGTTGAGGGCCGTGCCGTAGTCCTCGGCCTGGATGAGCTTGCGGAACCGCGCCGACCCGGTGATGTTGGTGCGCTCACCGACGTTGACGAACAGCGACTCCTCGGTGACCGTCAAGGGCTCGAGGCCGGACAGGCGCAGCGCGGGGGCGACCTCGGCCGGGACGCGCGGCTTCTGATCGGCGGCCGCCTTGGCGATGGCGGCGATGTGGTCGGGGGTGGTGCCGCAGCAGCCGCCCAGCAGGTTGACCAGCCCCGCCTCGGCGAACTCGCCCACCACCGCGGCCATCTGGTCGGGCATCTCGTCGTACTCGCCGAAGGCGTTGGGCAGCCCGGCGTTGGGGTAGCAGGAGACGAAGGTGTCGGCCACGCGGGCGATCTCCGCAGCATAGGGGCGCATCTCGGCTGCGCCGAGCGCGCAGTTGAGCCCGACCGCGAGCGGGCGCGCGTGCCGCACGGAGTTCCAGAACGCCTCGGTGACCTGGCCGGAGAGCGTGCGCCCCGAGGCGTCGGTGATGGTGCCGGAGATGATGACCGGCCAGCGGCGGCCGTGCTCCTCGAACAGTGTCTCGAGGGCGAAGATCGCCGCCTTGGCGTTGAGGGTGTCGAAGATCGTCTCGACGATGAGGACGTCGGCGCCGCCGTCGACGAGTCCGCGGGCCTGCTCGCCGTAGGCGTCGACTAGCTCGTCGAAGGTGATGTTGCGCTTGCCCGGGTCGTTGACGTCGGGGGAGATGGATGCCGTGCGGTTGGTCGGGCCGAGGGCGCCGAGCACCCAGCGGGGCCGGTCCGGGGTGCGCTCGGTCATCGCGTCGCAGGCCCGCCGGGCCAGCCGCGCGGACTCGAGGTTGATCTCGTAGGCGAGGTCCTCCATGCCGTAGTCGGCGAGGGAGATCTTCTGCGCGTTGAAGGTGTTGGTCTCGACGAGGTCGGCGCCCGCCTCGAGGTATGCCGTGTGGATGCCAGCGATGATCTCCGGCTGGGTGAGGCTCAGCAGGTCGTTGTTGCCCTTGAGGTCGCTCGGCCAGTCGGCGAAGCGCTCACCGCGGTAGTCCTCCTCGCCGAGCCCCTCGCGCTGGATCATGGTGCCCATGGCGCCGTCCATCACGAGGATCCGCTCGGTGAGGGCGGCCCTCAGCTCGTCGGTCGCGTCTGGCTGCAGCGTGGAGGAATCGGACACCGTCCAAGTATGGCGCGGGGGGTCGTCCGGCGTGCGCGCGGTTCACGTAGTGTCGTGACATGACAGCGGCGGCCCCCGGGCACGAGGCCCCGGGCCACCGGGCGGGGGAGGCCGACGAACGCGGCCTCGGCGTGCGGATCGCACGTGTCGCGGGGATCCCCGTCTACCTCGCCCCCAGCTGGTTCGTCATCGCGGTCGTCATCACGGCCATCGTCGCAGCGCCGCTGCTGCCCACCAGGCCCCTGACGGGCGTGGCCGTCGGCGTCACGCAGGCCCTGGCGCTGCTGGTCTGCGTCCTGGTCCACGAGGCCGCGCACGCCGTGGTGGCCAGAGGCTTCGGGATGCCGGTGGTGCGGATCGTGGCCAACGTGTGGGGCGGCCACACCTCCATGGAGGCGGTGCGCACCACGCCGGGCCGGATGGCGCTCGTGGCGGCCGCCGGACCGGCCTCCAACGCCCTGTTCGCGCTGCTGGCCTGGGCGGCGCTGCCGGTCGTCACCGGTGACGTGGCAGGCCGGATCCTCTACGGCCTCGTGATCATCAACGGCTCCCTGGCCGTCCTCAACATCCTGCCCGGGATGCCGCTCGACGGCGGCCAGGTCCTCGAGTGCCTGGTCTGGAAGGCCACCGGCGACCGCAACCGCGGGTCGGTCGTGGCCGGCTGGAGCGGGCGCGTCCTGACGGTGCTGCTCGTGCTGTGGTTCTTCGTCCGGCCGGTCGCGCAGGGACAGACGGTGGGGTTCGGCCTTCTGTGGGTGCTGGTCATCGCCTCGGTCCTGTGGGGTGGTGCCACCGAGTCCATCCGCCGCGGCCACGCCCTCGCGACGATCGGGCGGCTGCGGCTCGGGCAGGTGATGCACCCGGCGTTCGCCGTCCGCTCCGACGCCACGGTCTCAGAGCTCCCCACGGGTCCGGGCACGGAGGTGGTGGTCGTGGACGACCACGGTCGCCCGACGGCATACGTGGACGGCGAGCACCTGGCCTCGGTGCCCCCTGACGCGCGCCCGCAGACCCCGGTGAGCGCCGTCGCGAGCCACCAGCACCCGGGGTGGGTCGTCGACGCAGACCCCGCCGGGGACGTCATGCCCGCCATCGCGGTGCTGCAGGAGTTCGGCATCGCGGTGGGCGCCGTCGTCCACGGCGGACGGGTCGTGGGCGTCGTGCACGCGACCGACATCGGGAAGGCGCTCGGGCGCAACTAGACTCGCGGCTCATGAGCAGCGCCCCCGACCAGACCACGCCCCGCGCCACCGGCGCCCACCTGCGGCGAGGGCCGTTCGTGGAGGGGGAGCGGGTGCAGCTGACCGACCCGAAGGGCCGTCTGCACACCATCACCCTGGAGGCCGGTCGCGAGTTCCACACCCACCGTGGGCGCCTGCTCCACGACGACCTCATCGGTGCGCCCGACGGCTCCGTGGCCCGCAACACCGCCGGGGTCGAGTACCTCGCGCTGCGGCCTCTGCTGGCCGACTACGTCATGTCGATGCCGCGTGGCGCCGCCGTCGTCTACCCCAAGGACGCCGGCCAGATCGTCACCATGGCCGACATCTTCCCCGGCGCCCGCGTCGTCGAGGCCGGCGTCGGGTCCGGTGCCCTGTCGATGAGCCTGCTGCGCGCGGTGGGGGAGACGGGCAGCGTGCACTCGTTCGAGCGCCGCGCCGACTTCGCCGACATCGCCAAGGGCAACGCCCGGGCGTTCTTCGGTGAGGACCACCCCGCCTGGGAGGTCACCGTCGGCGACCTCGTGGAGGAGCTGCCGAAGCACGTCGCACCCGGGTCGGTCGACCGCGTCGTCCTCGACATGCTCGCTCCTTGGGAGTGCCTGGGCGCGGTGTCCGGCGCGCTGGTGCCCGGCGGCGTCCTCATCTGCTACGTCGCCACGGCGACCCAGCTGTCGCGCGTGGCCGAAGGGGTGCGAGAGCACGGCGGCTACACCGAGCCGGAGGCGTGGGAGTCGCTCGTCCGCGGCTGGCACCTCGAGGGCCTGGCGGTCCGGCCGCAGCACCGGATGCACGGCCACACCGGCTTCCTCATCACCACCCGCAGGCTGGCGCCCGGGGTCACCCCGCCGCTGCGCAAGCGCCGTCCCGCGAAGGGAGCGGTCGACGGCGACGGGGTGCCGGTGCAGGACAGCGGTTTCGGCCGTGAGGGCGAGTTCACCCCCGAGGACATCGGCGAGCGCGTCCCATCAGACAAGAAGATCCGGCGGGTTCGCCGTTCTGTGACGCAAACCTCCGAGACCCCGGAGTAGTTCGGGGTTAGGTTGGGTCATCGGCCGTCCCCGCACGGTCGATGACCGAGGTTCGCCACCGAGGGAGTCGACATGACCGACCACACCCCGCACCACGACAGCCGCGAGGAGCGCCGCCAGGCGGAGCTCCTGTCCGAGGAGGTCGCCGCCCTGCGGCAGCGGCTCGCGGACGCCCCCGTTCGGTCCCGGGAGCTCGAGACCAAGGTGCTTCAGCTGCAGTCCAACCTCGCGACCATCTCCTCCCAGAACGAGCGGCTGGTGCGCACCCTGAAGGAGGCGCGCGAGCAGATCGTCACCCTGAAGTCCGAGGTCGACCGGCTCGCCCAGCCGCCGGCGGCGTACGGCGTGATCCTCGAGTCCTACGACGACGCCACCGTCGACATCCTCACGGGCGGTCGCAAGATGCACGTGGCCGTCAGCCCGGCGGTCGACCCCGCCGAGCTCTCCAGCGGCCGCGAGGTGCGGCTCAACGAGGCGATGAACGTCGTGGCGACCTGCGGCTACGAGCGGGTCGGCGAGGTCGTCATGATCAAGGAGCTGCTCGGCGAGGGCCGGGTGCTCATCGTGGCCCACGCCGACGAGGAGCGGGTCTGCCGCCTCGCCGACTCCCTCGAGGGCGAGCCGATCCGGGTCGGCGACGCCCTGCTGCTCGAGCCGCGGTCCGGGTTCGTCTACGAGCGCATCCCCAAGGCCGAGGTCGCCGAGCTGGTCCTCGAAGAGGTCCCGGACATCGACTACGAGGACATCGGCGGGCTGGCGGGGCAGATCGAGGCCATCCGCGACGCCGTCGAGCTGCCCTACCTGCACCCCGACCTGTTCACCGAGCACCAGCTCAAGCCCCCGAAGGGGGTCCTGCTCTACGGGCCGCCCGGCTGTGGCAAGACGCTCATCGCCAAGGCGGTCGCGTCCTCCCTGGCCAGGAAGGTCGCCGAGAAGGAGGGCAAGCCCATCGGCAAGTCGTTCTTCCTCAACATCAAGGGCCCCGAGCTGCTCAACAAGTACGTCGGCGAGACCGAGCGCCACATCCGCCTGATCTTCCAGCGGGCCCGGGAGAAGGCCTCCGGCGGCACGCCCGTGGTCGTGTTCTTCGACGAGATGGACAGCCTGTTCCGCACGCGCGGGTCGGGCGTCTCCTCCGACGTCGAGACGACGATCGTCCCGCAGCTGCTCTCGGAGATCGACGGAGTCGAGCGGCTCGAGAACGTCATCGTCATCGGCGCCTCCAACCGCGAGGACATGATCGACCCGGCCATCCTGCGACCCGGACGCCTCGACGTGAAGATCAAGATCGAGCGCCCCGACGCCGAGAGCGCCCGCGACATCTTCACCAAGTACCTCACCGCCGACCTGCCGCTGCACGAGCACGACCTGTCCGAGCACGACGGCTCGGCCCAGGCCACGGTCGACGCGATGATCACGGCCACCGTGGAGCGGATGTACTCCGAGATCGAGGAGAACCGCTTCCTCGAGGTCACCTACGCCAACGGCGACAAGGAGGTCCTCTACTTCAAGGACTTCAACTCCGGCGCCATGATCCAGAACATCGTCGACCGCGCCAAGAAGATGGCGATCAAGGACTTCCTCACCGTCGGCGCCAAGGGCATCCGGGTCGACCACCTGCTCGCCAGCTGCGTCGACGAGTTCAAGGAGAACGAGGACCTGCCCAACACGACCAACCCCGACGACTGGGCCCGCATCTCCGGCAAGAAGGGCGAGCGGATCGTCTACATCCGCACGCTGATCACCGGCAAGAGCGGTACCGAGCCGGGTCGGTCGATCGACAACGTCGCCAACACCGGCCAGTACCTCTGAGCCGTCGGCCCGCTCAGGTGGTCCGGCGCGTCAGCCGGGTCACCCGGGCGGCGAGCCGCCCTGCCGTCGACTCCACGCGGAGCCACAGCTGCCAGTAGGCGATGCCGACGACGACCGACGCGGCCATGGCCAGGACCGAGCTCGTCGCCATGATGTGCGGGTAGACGACGAAGTGCGTGAGGTAGACGAAGAGGCTGGCACCGGCCACCAGTGACGCGGCGCGTCCGAGCCAGGCGGGCAGCGCCACGGTCGGCACCCAGATGAGGACGAGCAGCCCGAGGACCACCGTCGCCGCGCGGGTGGGCATCGTCGGCCAGAACCCGGGAACGGTCAGGACAGGGATCGCGGAGACGAGCAGGCGCTGCGGCCAGGTCCTCGCCCTAGCAGCGGCCCAGCCGGTGGCGAACAGCCAGATGAGCACGTAGGCGTTCGCGCCCCGGTACGGCCCCGCGTCCGGGACCAGGACGGAGTACCGCGTGAACATGCCGACCGCGACCAGGGCCAGGGGGAGCGCGAGCTGGTGGCGCCGTTCGAAGCGGTCCACGGCCGGGACCGACACGAGCAGTGCCGTCCCGAGCAGCAGGGCCACCAGCGCCTCGATGAACCAGTAGTGCCAGTGCGGTGACCAGCGCGCCCAGTCGCCGAGGACCTGGTTGAGCAGCAGCACGTTGCGCCAGTCGTAGGTGCCCGCGACGAGCGCCACGACGCCGATCCACGCCGCACTCGGCGCCCAGATCCGCAGGGCGCTGCGCGCGATGCCGCGCGCCCGGGCCGCGCGGGGCCGGTCGGTGAGCTGGAACCGGGCCAGGTTGTAGCCGGCCAGCGCGAGCAGGGTGTGCGCCCCGCCGGGCACGAACGACAGGTGGGTGTGGTTGGCGAGGATGAGGAGGACGGCGACCGCGCGCACCACGACGCTGGTCTCCACGCGGTGCAGCCGCGAGCCCGCTCGGGGTGCCGCCTGCGCGGCCGCCTCCACCAGCTCCGTCGGCGCCAGCAGGTGCCACCCGGACGGCAGGTCGCCCAGGACGCGCTCGAGCCGCAGGGAGACCTCGACGTAGGACAGGGAGTCGCCGCCGAGGTCGACGAAGCTCGAGTCAGCCCCGGCCTGCGGGGAGTCGAGCAGCTCGCGGTAGAGCTCGACCACCGCGACGAGCCGGTCGCCGGCCGCCGGTGCCGCGGGCTCTTCCTGCTCCTCCCGGTGCGCGCCCAGGAGGGCGGTCATGCCGGGGTAGTCGGGCTTGCCCGTCGACAACCGTGGGGGCGTGAGCCCGTCGAGCGCGACGACGGCACCGGCCGGTATGCCGTGGCGGCGCCGTAGCACCTCGGTGGCCGCAGCGCCCGTCCCCGCCTGCGCCAGGAGCACGCCGACCGCGTCGCCGAGGTCGACGCAGTGGGCCTCGAGGCCCTCCTGCGCCAGGTCGCGCTCGACGTGGTCGAGGTCGATGCGCAGACCGACGACCTTGGCGAACCGGCTCCGTCGGCCGACGACCTCCACGAGCCCGTCGGGGGTCATCCGGGCGAGGTCACCGGTACGCAGCTCGTGCACGTCCCGGCCCCGCGCCAGGTCGGTCGGGTCGGTGGCGTAGCCGAGCATGACGTTGGGGCCGCTGTAGACGAGCTCGCCCAGCCCGCACTCGAGCTCGCCGAGCGGGTCGACCCTGAACGAGCCGCCGGGGACGGCGTAGCCGACGGCCTCGGGCCGTGTCGCCAGGAGCTCAGGCGGCAGGACCGCCATCCGTGCGGTGGCCTCGGTCTGCCCGTACATGACGAACAGGTCGAACCCACGACGGCCGCCGAGCTCGGCGTAGCGCGAGGCCGTCTCCGGGGCCAGGCGACCACCGGCGGCGGTGACCGTGCTCAGGGACGGGTGCTCGCGCTCGGCGAACCCGCTGCGGTCGAGGAGCTCGAAGGTGTGTGGGACCCCCGCCAGGGTGGTCACCTCCGTCGCGTCGGCCAGCTCCCAGAAGCACGGGTCGACGACGGACAGGTCGGTGAGGACGACCGCGGCGCCGACCGCCAGGTGGCTGTGCACGACCGAGAGGCCGTAGCAGTAGTGCAGCGGGAGGCTGGTGACGGCGCGGTCGTCGGCACGGATGCCCAGGGCCTCGGCGATGGCGCCGGCGTTGCTGTCGAGGTTGGCGTGCGACAGCCGGACCAGCTTGGGGGAACCCGTGGAGCCGGACGTGGGCAGCAGCAGGGCCAGGTCGGGGTGCAGGTCGTGCCGGCCGTCCGCGCTTTCGGGGCGGCGCACGACCTGCCAGTCCCCGTCACCCCGACCTGCGACGACGTCGGGGTCGTAGGCCTCGACGAGGGCCTCGAGGGTGTGCGGGCGGTCGCCCGGGGCGAGGAGGGGGACGTGCCCGGCCGCCAGCGCGCCGAGGTAGGTCACGAGGGTCTCGAGGGTGTTGTCACAGGCGAGCAGCACGAGCTGCCGACCGCCACCCAGCGCCGCGGCCGCCTCGTCCACGCGGTCGGCCAGCGCGGCATACGTGAGCGCCTGCGTCGCGGTGTGCACGGCCGGGGCCTCGCCGCGCGAGCGCAGCGAGGTCACGAAGGCCGGGGCGAGCCGGCTTGGGGCGACGAGGGGAGGAACGACCACGCCGACACCGTATTAGGTAAGCCTTACCAAACCCAAAACGGCTGGTCATCCCTTCAGCCGAGGGCCGACCCGTTGCGGCCCTGGCCGGAGAAGGGATCGGCACACTGGCGCGCATGGGCTGGCTGGTGAGGCTCCTGGCCAGGGGCCGGGCGCGTGGGTGGCGGCTGAACGCCGTCGAGTTCCTGGTGCTCGCGTTCCTCGGCACGCGGGTCGTCTTCCTCGTGGACCGGCTCGGCCGCGAGGGTGCGAGCGTCAGTGCTTCGGTGACCCTGGCGGTGTGCGCGTTCCTGCTGGGGGCGCTGCTGCGCGACGTGCTGCGGGCGCGTCCCCAGCCGGCCCGCCGACGCTGAGGCGCCGCGGCTCCTCGCCCGACCACCGCGCCAACCCCTCGACGGCGAACCGTCCGACCTCCCGGGCGCAGCGCCACCCGACGAGGAAGAGCCCGAGGACGACCAGGGTCACGACGCCGAAGCTCCACGCGAAGCCGCCGCCGGTGGCGACGCGGAGCACCAGGCCGAGGCAGGCGGTGACCAGCCAGACCGGGGCGGCCGCCCCGACCGCGAGCGGCCAGGTCCCGCGGGCCCGCACCACCGCCCACCCCACGGCGAGGGCGGCGAGGAACGGCCAGGCCACACCCAGCACGCCGCCGACCGTCAGGCCCTCCGCGTGGCTGGCCCGGCCGATGCCGGCGAACAGCAGCACCGAGGCGACGTCGAGCGCGAGTGCCGGGGCGGCTCGCCTCACGCGTGGACCTTGTCGAACAGGGTCGCCTGGGGCGGGGAGAGGGTCGGGTCGACGCCGTCGAACAGGCTGCTCACCGACTCGCCGGCGTGGATCCGCTTGATGGCCTCGGCGAACAGCTGCGCCACCGAGCGCACCCGCAGCTCCGGCCAGTGGGCCGGGGCGGGGACGGTGTCGGTGGTCACGACCTCGCCGAGCATGCGGTGCTCCCGCAGCCGCTCGACGGCCTTGCCGACGAACAGGCCGTGGGTGCAGGCGACGTCGGCGCCGGTGCAGCCCAGGCTGTCGAGGCGCTCGAGCAGCTCGACGATGGAGCCACCGGTGGCGATCTCGTCGTCGAGGACGATGGCCCGCCGGCCCGCGACGTCTCCCACGATCGAGTCGATGATGACGCGGTCGTCGGCCAGGCGCTGCTTGGACCCCGCCGCCACCGGCAGCCCGAGGAGCCGGGCGAACTGGGTCGCGGTCTTGGCGTTGCCGAGGTCGGGGGAGACCACGACCGAGTGGCTGAGGTCGGTGCCGCGGAAGTGGTCGGCCAGCACCCCGATGGCGGTGAGGTGGTCGACGGGCACGGAGAAGAAGCCGTGGACCTGCGGGGCGTGCAGAGTCATGGTCAGGACGCGGTCGACGCCTGCGGCCACGAGCATGTCGGCCACCAGGCGCCCGCCGAGGGAGATGCGGGAGGCGTCCTTCTTGTCGGACCGCGCGTAGGCGTAGTGCGGGATGACCGCGGTGATCTGCGCAGCGCTCGCGCCGCGGGCCGCGTCGACCATGAGGAGCAGCTCCATGAGGTGCTCCTGGGTCGGTGGCACCAGCGGCTGCACGATGTAGACGTCGCGCTGGCGGCAGTTGGCGAGCAGCTGCGCCTGGAGGCAGTCGTTGCTGAACCGGGTCAGCTCGACCGGCGACAGCTCCACGCCGAGGCCGTCGCAGATCCGGCGGGCCAGGACCCGGTGGGCGCTACCGGAGAAAACCACGATGTCCCGCATGACGCTCCTCGGCCGACCGATGATCCGAGACGAGACTAACCGGCGGGAGCCGCCGGCGGGACCTCCCCGTCAGCCGGTTGAGACGGATCGCCGAACCGGTCGCCGTAGAGGTGGGACACCAGCTCCTCGACGAGCTCGGCCCGGTGCTGCGCGCCGGTCGGCACAGCGCCCGGTATGGAGGCGAAGCCGTGCGGCACGCGCACGTAGTTGGTGAGCCGGACCGGCACGCCCGCAGCCTCCAGCGCGGCGGCATACCTCACGCCGTCGTCGCGCAGCGGGTCGAGGTCGGCGGTCTGGACGAGGGCCGGCGGCAGCCCGTCGAGCCGCCCGAAGAGCGGGGAGACCAAGGGGTCCGTGTGGTCGTGGCCCGGCGGCAGGTAGTGCTCGCGGAACGCGACGACGCTCGCCCTGGTGAGCATGGGGGCGTCGGCGTTCTCGTCCATCGACGGCGATGCCAGGGTCATGTCGGTGGCCGGGTAGATCAGGGCCTGGTGCCGGAAGGGGGAGTCGCCCCGGTCGCGCAGCAGCTGGGCGGTCACGGCGGCGAGGTTGCCGCCGGCGCTGTCGCCGCACAGGGCCATCCGGCTCGTGTCCGCGTGGAGCACGTCGCCGTGCTGCTGGAGCCAGGTCGTGGCGTCGACGCAGTCGTGGGCCGCGGTGGGCGCCCGGTGTTCGGGGGCGAGCCGGTAGTCGACGCTGACGACGACCGCACGAACCCGGCTCGCCAGGTGGCTGCAGAGCGGGTCGTACATGACGACGTTGCCCTCGACGAACCCGCCACCGTGGAAGAAGACCACCACCGGCGCGTCGGTGTCTCGGTCCCGCAGGGCGCGCGGCCGGTAGATGCGCAGGGGGATCTCGTAGCCGTCGCGCGCCGGCGCCGTTCCGAAGGTGATGCCCACGGAGCGGTCCACCGCCCCGGTGACCCAGGAGAAGGGCGGCCGGTCGGGTGTGACCTTGCCGCGATCGGCGACGATCTCCTCGACGGAGCGCTGCTGCACCGGCCGTCGCAGGACGCGGTCCAGGAAAGCGGTGAGGAGGGCGGTCTGCGGGTACATGGCCCTGGGGGAGTGGCGCATGCGCCGAAACTAACTCACCTAGGGTGAGGACATGAGCCGGGACACCGCAGCATCCCCCGTCGTGGGGTCGGCGCCATGACCGTGCGCCGCGTGATGGGCATCGAGACCGAGTACGGCATCTCCGTGCCCGGGGACCCCGCCGCCAACCCCATGCTCCTGTCGGGCCAGGTGGTCAACGCGTACGCGTCGGCGCAGGGCATCCGGGCGGCCCACGCCTCGTGGGACTACGCGGACGAGGCGCCGCTGCGCGACGCCCGCGGGTTCGAGGTGGGCCGCGCCTTCGCCGACGCGAGCCAGCTCACCGACGAGGAGGACCCGACCCTCGCCAACGTGGTGCTCACCAACGGAGCCCGCCTCTACGTCGACCACGCCCACCCCGAGTACTCCTCGCCGGAGGTGACGTCGCCGCGCGCCGCCGTGGCGTGGGACCGCGCGGGCGAGCTGATCATGGCCGAGTCGGTGCGGCGGCTGTCGCAGGTGCCGCCCGGCGTCAACCTCTACAAGAACAACACCGACGGCAAGGGCCAGTCCTACGGCACGCACGAGAACTACCTCATGCGCCGCGAGACACCGTTCACCGACATCGTGCGCCACCTCGTCCCGTTCTTCGTCGCGCGCCAGGTCATGACGGGGTCCGGCCGCGTCGGCATCGGTGTCGACTCGCGCAACCACGGCTTCCAGCTGAGCCAGCGCAGCGACTTCTTCGAGGTCGAGGTGGGCCTGGAGACGACCCTGAAGCGACCGATCATCAACACCCGCGACGAGCCGCACGCCGTCGCCGACCTCTACCGCCGGCTCCACGTCATCATCGGCGACGCCAACCACTGTGACGTCGCCAACCTGCTCAAGCTCGGCACCACCTCGCTGGTGCTGGCCATGGTCGAGGACCGGGCCATCGACGTCGACCTCACCGTCGTGCGACCCGTGTCCACGCTGCAGGCCGTCAGCCACGACCCCACCTGCCGGCAGCTGGTGGAGCTGCGCGACGGCACGAAGCTCACCGCGGTGCAGCTCCTCTGGCGCTACCACGAGCTCGCCGAGCGTTACCTGCAGGACCGGTACGGCGCCGAGCGCGACGACGACACCGTGGAGGTCATGCGGTGGTGGGCGACCGTGCTCGACAAGCTCGAGCGCGACCCCGCCGAGGCGGCCCGCGAGGTCGACTGGGTGGGCAAGCAGCAGGTGCTGCAGGGCTACATCGACCGTGACGGGCTCGACTGGTCCGACCCCCGGCTGCGGGCCGTCGACATCCAGTGGTCCGACGTGCGCCCCGACAAGGGCATCTTCCACCGCCTGCGCAGGGCCGGCCGGTTCGAGGAGCTGGTCAGCGACGCGCAGGTCCTCGAGGCCGTGCACCAGCCGCCGGAGGACACCCGCGCCTACTTCCGGGGCAAGTGCCTGGAGAAGTACCCGGACCAGATCGCGGCCGCCTCGTGGGACTCGGTGATCTTCGACGTCCCCGGCCAGGCCTCGCTGCAGCGGGTGCCGATGCTCGAGCCGCTCCGGGGCACCCGCGCCAGTGTCGGCGGCCTCCTGGACCGCAGCCCGGACGCCGCCACCCTGCTGCGCGAGTTGGCCTCGGCATCACGACAGGTTCCGACTAGGGTCGAGTGAGACGGGTCGCCCGCGACCCGCCCCCACGCATCTCAGCAGCACGCATCGCAGCAGCACCGAGCGAGAGGTCACGGACATGCCGAGCCAGGAGCAGAGCCGCCCCCAGCGCCGGGACGACGCCCCGGACGAGGGTCCCGAGCCCACACCCGCCGCGCCGGAGGCCAGTGCCCGCAAGGAGAACCTCGACTCCGACATCGACAGCGTGCTCGACGAGATCGACGGGGTGCTCGAGTCCAACGCGGAGGAGTTCGTCCGCGGGTTCGTCCAGAAGGGCGGCCAGTGACCACCGGAGCCGACGCGGGCAGGCTCTCCGCGGCATACCTCGCCACGGGCTCGTCCTCCTTCACCGACTTCGTGGGCGCCCACGCCCCGCACCTGCTTCCGTCGCGGCGCGCCCTGCCTGCGGGGAGCACGCTGGAGGCTCCGCACGGCACCACGATCGTCACGGTGACCTATGACGGTGGCGTGGTCATGGCGGGGGACCGCCGGGCGACCATGGGCAACATCATCGCCAACCGCGACATGGAGAAGGTGTTCGCGGCCGACGAGTACTCCGCCGTGGGCATCGCCGGCACGGCCGGCATCGCCATCGAGCTGGTCAAGCTGTTCCAGGTCGAGCTCGAGCACTACGAGAAGATCGAGGGAACGCTGCTCTCGTTGGAGGGCAAGGCGAACCGCCTCGCGTCGATGATCCGCGCCAACCTCGCGATGGCCATGCAGGGCCTCGCGGTCGTGCCGCTGTTCGCCGGCTACGACCTCGACCGGCAGGTCGGGCGGATCTTCTCCTACGACGTCACGGGCGGCTGCTACGAGGAGCACGACCACCACAGCGTGGGCTCGGGCTCGCTCTTCGCGCGCGGCGCGATGAAGAAGCTCTGGCGGCCGGGCCTGACCGCCGACGAGGCCGTGAGCCTTGCCGTGGAGGCGCTCTACGACGCCGCTGACGACGACTCCGCCACCGGCGGCCCCGACATCGGCCGCCGCATCTGGCCCACCGTCGCGGTGGTCGGCGTGCAGGGCGTCGCGTTCCGCAGCGACGAGCAGCTGCGCGGGACGGTCGAGGCCGTCGTCGCCGCGCGCCAGGGCAACCCGGGGGGTGCGCGATGAGCAGCATGCCGTTCTACGTCTCGCCCGAGCAGCTCATGAAGGACCGGGCCGACTACGCCCGCAAGGGAATTGCGCGCGGCCGCTCGGTCGTCGTGCTCGGCTACGACAAGGGCATCGCCTTCGTCGCGGAGAACCCCTCACGGGCCCTGCACAAGGTCTCCGAGATCTACGACCGCATCGCGTTCGCCGCCGTCGGCAAGTACAACGAGTTCGAGAACCTGCGGGTCGCCGGTGTGCGCTACGCCGACCTCCGCGGCTACTCCTACGACCGCACGGACGTGACGGCCCGTGGCCTGGCCAACGCCTACGCGCAGACGCTCGGGACCGTCTTCACCCAGGAGTCCAAGCCCTACGAGGTCGAGATCGTCGTGGCCGAGGTCGGGGACTCGGCCGACGACGACCAGATCTACCGGCTCACCTACGACGGCTCGGTCGCCGACGAGCGGGGGTTCGTCGCCATGGGCGGCGCCGCCGAGCCGATCGAGACGGGGCTCAAGGAGCGCTGGGAGCCGGGACTCACCCTCGGCGATGCCCTGCGCCTGGCCGTCGACCTGCTCGCCAAGGACCCCGCCGGCGGAGCCAGCCGGACCCTGGGCGCCGGCCAGCTCGAGGTCGCGGTGCTCGACCGCGAGCGTCCGCGCCGTACCTTCCGGCGCATCGGCGGTGGGCTGCTCGAGGCGCTGCTCAGCCCCGAGGACCCGACCCACGACATCCCGGCCGAGGACGAGGCGACGCCCGGGCACCACGACACCCTCACCGGGGAGTCGCCGCGGGACGAGTCGACCAACGCGCAGACGCAGCGCCCCCAGGAGCAGGACGGGCCCTAGGCCTCAGACCGGCAGGTGCTCCAGGAGCCACGCCTCGGTGGCGACCCACGCCTGCGCCGAGGCGTCGGCGTGGTGGAACACCGGTGAGGGGTTGTCGAACGCGTGCCCTGCACCGGCGTACCGCAGGAACGTGACGTCGTCGTTGCGAGCCGTCACGGCCGCCTCGATGTCCCGCACGGTCTCCTGCGGGATGTAGGCGTCGTCGAGCCCGAAGTGGTGCAGGCTCGGGCAGGTCACCCGGTCGGCGAGGTCGAGCAGGTTCGGCAGCGCCGAGCCGTAGTAGCTGACCAGGGCGTCCGGTGCGGAGCCCGCCTCGGTCGCCGCCGCGGCGGCGTTGAAGGCCAGCCCGCCCCCGAAGCAGAACCCGAGCAGCCCCACCGGGCCGTCGACCTCCTCGCGGGACCTCAGGGCCTGCAGGGCCGCGACACCGTCGGCGACCCCGGCGGCCCAGTCGAAGCGGCCCGCGAGGGCGACGGCCTCCGGCAGGCCGTCCGCGCCCTCGGCGACGACCGGGTCGCCGAGGCGCCAGTAGAAGTGCGGGACGAGGACGACGTAGCCCAGTGCGGCCAGGGCCTCGGCACGGCTGCGGACGTAGCCCGTCACGCCGAAGATCTCCTGGTGCACGACGATGCCGGGCCCGAGTCCCGACGGCGGCAGCAGGAGGTCGGCGGGAAGCTGTCCACCCTCGACGTCGACGGACAGGGTGGTGCGGCCGGCGGTGGGCTCGGTGGGTGCCATGGCCCCAACCTAGGCGGTGGGGGCCTCCGCGTACCGGAGATAGGGCGTGACGACCTCCACGCCGTCGAAGCGCGCCCGGGCGTCCTCGGTGGTCACGGCGGGAGCGACGATGACCCGCTCGCCGGCCTTCCAGTCGGCGGGGGTCGAGAACGGGCCGGCGTCGTTGACCTGCAGGGCGTCGAGCGCGCGCAGGATCTCGTCGAAGTTGCGGCCGGCGCTCTTGGGGTAGGTCAGCGACAGGCGCACTTTGCCGGCCGGGTCGATGAGGAACACCGAGCGCACGGGGGAGGTGTCGCCGGCCCCGGGGTGGATCATGTCGTAGAGCTCGGCCACCTGGCGGTCCTGGTCGGCCACGATCGGGTAAGTGACCGGCGTGCCGGCGACCTCCTCGATGTCGGACTTCCAGGCGTGGTGGTCGTCGAGGCCGTCGACGGACACGGCCAGGACCTTGGTGTCGCGGCGGGCCCACTCGTCCTTGAGCTGGGCGACGCGGCCGAGCTCGGTGGTGCAGACCGGGGTGAAGTCGGCCGGGTGGCTGAACAGCACCGCCCACCCGTCGCCCTTCCACTCGTGGAAGGAGATCTGCCCCTCCGTCGTCTCGGCGGTGAAGTCGGGGGCGTCGTCGCCCAGTCGCAGCGTGGCCATGGGGGCTCCTCGGTCGGGTAACGCGATGTTTGGTGTCACATAACATGCCGTGACGTGACCGGAGTGTGGATGACCCGTCCGGATGGTGGAACCGCCACGCCCAGCACGGCCGCGACCACGGCCGCCACGCTGCCGTCGTCGAGCAGGAGCCCGTAGTGGTCGGAGGCCAGCTCGGTGGCGACGACGTCGGCGGGCAGGTGCGCCGCCGCGACGCGGGCGGTGGTGTACAGCCCCTCGGCCTGCGCCAGGGGACCGCGACGGGCGTGGAGCAGCCGGGCCGGGCACTGCAGCGTGTGCACGGCACTGAGCGTGGCCGGGTCGCTCATGAGGTCGGCCCAGTCGGCTCGCACGCACTCCAGCGACGACGTCGAGCGCATGTCCCCAATGGGGCCGGCCAGGTCGTGCAGCAGGTACGCCGCCAGTGCGGCTCCCTGCGGCCCGGCCAGGTGGGGTCCCAGGGCGGGGTGGGCGCGCCAGTGGTCGAGGTAGGCGTCCTCGTCCTCGAAGGCCATCGACAGCCGGTCCATGGCGGGCCCGATGATGCTGTGCAGCACCTCGTCGACGTCGAAGGAGCCCGGCGAGGGGAACGCCAGTCCGCCGTCCACCAGGACCACCGCGCCGACGTCCTGCGGGTGCGTCGCCGCTGCCAGGGCGGCCACGAAGGCGCCCATGTCGTGGCCGACGAGCACCGGTCGCTCGAGCCCGTAGTGGGCCACCACCGCGTGCACGTCGGCGACGTGGTCGGCGAGCCCGGTCGAACGCAGCGAGGCGCTCTCCGCCCGGCCGCGCATGTCCGGGGCCAGCACCCGGGCCCGGCCGTCGAGGGCCTCGGCGACGGGCACCCAGGCCAGGGCGTTGGAGGAGATGCTGTGCAGGGCCACGACGGTCGGCGCCTCGGCGGGTGCGTGCGTGAGGTGGTGCACGGCCAGGTCGCCGCCGGCCACGGCCACCCGCTCGGTCACCGGTCGCACCGGACACCCCTCTCGTCGCCGTACCCCGACCCGCGCCGCACCAGCGACGGGCGCCTGCGGCCGTGCGGCTCGGCGCCTCGGGGCCCTGACGCTACGCAGCCGGCGCGGCGCACCCTATGGAGTGGCCCGCCACTTCCCGCGTGCGGCGGTGTGGGGAGACCACCCGTGCACCGGACTCGGCTGTCGGGCGCGGTGCCGGCGCCCGCCTCGCGAGGTCCCGGCGTGGCGCCGGCGCGGTCCTGGCCGCAGCGAGCTAGGTGGCGTGACCGGCGAGGGTCAGGAGCTCGGTCTCCTCGGCGGGGGAGAGCCCGGCCTTGCGCCGGCGACCCGGCCCGTGCTGGAGCTCCCACGCGAGGGTGTCGGCCAGCGTCTCGGCGAGCGGGCGGGGCGTCAGCCCGAGCGCCTGCGCGGCGGAGGTGTCCCGGGCCATGAAACCGGCGTAGTCGGGCAGCGGCAGCCAGATCGGCAGGGAGCGCGGTCCGGACCAGGGCTGCACGTCGTGCTCGAGCAGCCACTCCTGGGAGACCGTCACCACCTTCCCGGTGTGGCCGGCGACGCGGCGCGCGGTCTCGAGGTGGGTGGCCAGCGGCACGACCGGTCCGCTCGCGTTGACGACGCCGGTCGCCCCGGCGCCCCCCGCGGCGACGAGCCAGGACGCGAGGTCGCGCACGTCGACGACCTGGGTGGCGAGCCCGACGTCCGGCACGAGCACGGCGCCGTCCGACCCTACGGGGTGGGCGAAGCGCAGGGGCCAGTACCCCGTGCGGTCGGTGTGGTCGCCAGGGCCGGCGATGAGCCCCGCCCGCGCGACGAGCGCACGGTCGCCGACGGCACCCAGCACCGCCGACTCGCACGCGACCTTGCGCGCGCCGTAGGTCTCCCAGCCCTCGTCGTCAGCGTCGTGGGGAGGGTGCAGGGCCGCCGACTCGTCGTCACCGGGGGAGTCGTCGCGAGCGTAGACCGAGCTCGATGACACGAAGACCCACGACCGGGAGCGGTTGCCCAACGCGCGCCCAGGGCGCCGCGCACGTGGCCGGGCTGCCGAGCCACGTCCACCACCACGTCCCAGTCACGACCGGCCACCTCGTCGTAGGCGTCGGCCGCTGAACGGTCGGCGCGGACGAACCGTACGGAGCCGGGTACGGAGCCGGACTCGCCGCGCGCCAGCGCCGTCACCTCGTGGCCCTGCGCCAGTGCGGCGAGGGCCACCTCCCGCCCGAGCCAGGCGGTGCCACCGAGGACGAGGACGTCCACGGTTCAGGCGCGGGTCGGCTGCCTGGACCAGCCAGGAGCGGCGGCCTCCTGCGCGGCAGCGTGGTCGTCGGACATGGCGGCATCCTTGCACGGCGCGCGTTGTCATCGGCCGCAGAGCGGTTCGAGCCTAGAGTGGGTTCATGGAGCGCCGAATCTTCGGGATCGAGAACGAGTACGGCATCACGTGCACGTTCGAGGGACAGCGCCGGCTGACCCCCGACGAGGTGGCGCGCTACCTGTTCCGCAAGGTCGTCTCGTGGGGCCGGTCGTCCAACGTGTTCCTCTCCAACGGCTCGCGCCTCTACCTCGACGTCGGGTCGCACCCCGAGTACGCCACCCCCGAGTGCGACCACGTGCGGCAGCTCGTCATCCACGACAAGGCCGGCGAGCGCATCATCGAGGGCCTCGTCGCCGACGCCCAGGACCGCCTGACCGAGGAAGGCATCGAGGGCGAGATCTACGTCTTCAAGAACAACACCGACTCGGCCGGCAACTCCTACGGCTGCCACGAGAACTTCCTGGTCGGCCGGGCGGGGGAGTTCCAGCAGCTGTCGGACGTGCTCATCCCGTTCCTCGTCAGCCGGCAGATCACCTCCGGTGCGGGCAAGGTCGTCACCACGTCCAAGGGTGCGACGTTCTGCGTCAGCCAGCGGGCCGACCACATCTGGGAGGGCGTCTCCTCGGCGACCACGCGATCGCGGCCCATCATCAACACCCGCGACGAGCCGCACGCCGACGCCGAGAAGTACCGGCGGCTGCACGTCATCGTCGGTGACTCCAACATGAGCGAGACCACCACGATGCTCAAGGTCGGGTCCGCCGACCTGGTGCTGCGGATGATCGAGTCGGGGATGGTCGTGCGTGACCTGACCTTGGAGAACCCCATCCGGGCCATCCGGGAGATGAGCCACGACATGACCGGGCGCAAGACGGTCCGCCTGTCCAACGGCCGCGAGCTCTCCGCGCTGCAGATCCAGTCGGAGTACCTCGAGCGGGCCCAGGCCTACGCCGACCGCGAGGGACTCGAGGACCCGATCCACAAGCAGGTCCTCGACCTCTGGGAGCGCACCCTCACCGCGATCGACACGGGCAACCTGTCGCTGGTCGACACCGAGATCGACTGGGTCATCAAGCACAAGCTCATCACCGGCTACATGGCCAAGCACGACCTGCCGATGGACAGCCCCCGCATCGCCCAGCTCGACCTCGCCTACCACGACGTCAACCGGCGGCGCGGCCTGTTCTACCTGCTGCAGAAGCACGGCCGGGCCGCGCGAGTGTGCACCGACCCCGAGGTGTTCGAGGCCAAGACGGTGCCGCCGCAGACGACGCGGGCCAAGCTGCGCGGCGACTTCATCAAGGCGGCGCAGGAGCACCGGCGTGACTTCACCGTCGACTGGGTGCACCTCAAGCTCAACGACCAGGCCCAGCGGACCGTCCTGTGCAAGGACCCGTTCGCCGCCGTGGACGCCCGGGTCGAGCGCCTCATCGAGGGCATGCGCGGCTGACCCGACCGGCTACGAGCACGCTCGGGGGAACCGGGCGTTTCGGGCATTGCCAGAGAGCCCGGTTATGGTGGCTGCTGGTCCACCGCCCCCAGCGAAAGTCCCCACCGTGTCCTTGCTCCGTACCCATGCCCGGCCCGGCCGCGCGCTCTCCGCGGCTGCTGCAGCCCTCACCGCCGTCCTGGCCCTGTCCGCGTGCGGCGGCGGTTCGTCCGACGCCAAGAAGTCGGTCCTCGACGGCGTGAGCGTTACGGGAGGCAGCGCCACCACGGCACCGACCGTCACCGTCAAGCCCAAGCCGCTGAGCGTCACCGAGACGACGACCAAGGTCCTCAAGCAGGGTGACGGCCCCGTCGTGGAGAACGACGAGATCGTCAGCGTCAAGTACGTCCTGCTCAACGCCAAGGACGCCTCGGTGCTCGACACCAACTTCGGCAAGCAGAACCTCGGCCTCAGCCTCGGCACCTCCGACCTGCTGCCCGGCCTCAAGAAGGGCCTGGCCAACCAGAAGGTCGGCTCCCGCGTGCTCGTCGCCGTGCCGCCGAAGGACGCGTTCGGCCCCTCGGGCAACACCGACATCAAGGTCGGCGGCACCGACACCGTGCTGTTCCTCATGGACGTCCTGTCGGTGACCAAGCCCCTGCCGAGCGCGCAGGGCAAGGCCGTCGCCCCGGCCAAGGGCCTGCCGACCGTCAAGGTCACCCCCGGCAAGGCCGCCGCGATCACGATCCCCAAGGGCACCAAGCCGCCGACCAAGACGGTCGGGCAGAACCTCATCGAGGGCACCGGCGCCAAGGTGCAGGCCGGCCAGACGATCCGCGTCACCTACACCGGCGCGCTCTACAAGGACGGCAAGGTCTTCGACTCCTCGGCCAGCTCGCCGCAGGGCTACTTCGAGACGGTCATCGGCAAGCAGCAGGTCATCAAGGCCTGGGACAACCAGCTCGTCGGCAAGACCGTCGGCAGCCGCGTGCTCATGGTCGTGCCCCCGGCCGACGGCTACGGAGCAGCCGGCAGCCCGCCGAAGATCAGCGGCACCGACACCCTCGTGTTCGTCGTCGACATCCTCGCCGCGTACTGACGCCCCGCGCACCGGCACGACCCAGCCTGAACCATCCACCCCACTGACAGGAGCACCACCATGGGTTTCGACCCCAGCACCACCAAGCCCGAGATCGACTTCCCCGGTGACGCCGCCCCCACCGAGCTCGTCATCGAGGACCTCAAGGAGGGCGACGGCCAGGAGGCCGGCGCCGGCGACACCATCTCCGCGCACTACGTCGGCGTCGCCCACTCGACCGGTGAGGAGTTCGACGCCTCGTGGAACCGTGGCGCGCCCCTGGACTTCCGCCTCGGCGTGGGCCAGGTCATCCGCGGCTGGGACGAGGGCATCGTCGGCATGAAGGTCGGCGGCCGCCGCAAGCTCGTCATCCCCGCCCACCTCGCCTACGGCGACCGTGGCGCCGGTGGCGCGATCAAGCCGGGCGAGACCCTGATCTTCGTCGTCGACCTCGTGGACGTGCGCTGACCGCGAACCCCACGACGGTCCGCCTCGCGGACCACGGCTGAGCTGGGCTCAGCCGGCACCACCTTCCAGCAGCCGGGCGGCCCACCGCCCGGCTGCTGCGCTGTGCAGGAACGCCGCGTGGTCCTCGTCGAGCCCGCGGCCCATGGTCGAGAGCCTGACGGGGGAGGCGCGCAGCGACTCGTCGAGCCCGTCGACCTCCACCTCACGCAGCGCCAGGTCGCCGCTGGCGTCCTCGACCAGGGCGCTGGCCTGCTCGTGCACGAGCCGCCCGAACTCGTCGTCCACCAGCCCCACCGGCACGTCCGCCGCGGTCAGGCACACGCGCCCGTACGCCGTGCGGCTGTGGTGGGAGATGCCGCGATGGCGGCCGCGCAGGTCGGCGTCGGAGACGCGCAGCGCGGCGACCCCGCGCCCGCGCAGGACCCCGACGGCGTTGAGCGCCTCGCCGGCAGCGACACCGGTGTAGCCCCACGTGGTGCCGGTGCCGACGTTGCCGGGCCCCTGCACGACGACCGCGACGTCGGCGCCCAGCACGTGGCGGGCCGCCAGCAGCCCGGAGTGCAGGGTGACGGCCTCGTGCTCGCCCCCGTAGGCCTGGCCGACGGTGACGGTGCCGTGCAGCCAGCCCGCGTCGCGGAGCCCGGCGACGGTCCGGGAGAAGGCGATCGGCAGGGCCCCGCCGTCGGTCATGAGGTAGACGACCCGGGCTCCGGGTCGCTCCGAGCGGAGCCCGGCGACGACCGCGGGCAGTGCGGAGTGGAGGTCGGCCACGACGACGGGCATCCCGAGGAGGTCGCCGGCGTCGGCCGGGCCGGAGGTCAGCGCGGCGTGGTGCGGGCTGTCCTGCTCGTCGACGGCCATGAACATCTGCTGCTGGGGGGTGTACCGCGCCTTGACGATGTGCCCGGCGTCCGCCGGGGGGTCGGCCGGGAGGCGGTCGGGGGCGACGACGACGAACGCCAGGCCGCCGGTGCCGAGGCCGCGCAGGAGGGCTGAGGCGTTGAGCAGGACCCGGTCGCCGACCTGGGGTTCACCCGCGAGCGCGGTGTAGGCGAGCGCCCGCACGACGCGACCCTCGTCGCCGGCCAGCTCCACGGCGTACTCCACGGCGCCCGGCCACCGGTCACGCACCTCCTGCACCGTGCCCTCGCGCCACTGCATCACGACACGCAGACTAGCCACGGGGTGCCTGCACCACTCGGGTAGCGTCGGGCGGGTGAGTTCACCCACCGGTCCCGCGGCCAAGACCGAGCGACTGCTCAACCTCGTGCTGTGCCTGCTCTACACCCGGCGTGCCCTGCCGAAGTCCAAGATCCGCGACATCGTGCCGCAGTACGGCGACGCCGCCAGCGACGAGGCCTTCGACCGCATGTTCGAGCGCGACAAGGACGAGCTGCGCGAGCTCGGCATCCCGCTGGTGACCGAGGACATCGGTGGCGTCTGGGACGACGAGGTGGGCTACCGGATCGACCAGCGTGAGTACGCCCTGCCGGACATCGAGTTCGAGCCCGACGAGCTGGCGGTCCTGGGCCTGGCCAGCCGCACCTGGGCACACGCCTCGCTCGCGGGTCCCGCCGCGCAGGCCCTGCGCAAGCTCAAGGCGGCCGGCATCGAGCGCGACGGCGACTCCCTCGTCGGGATCGAGCCTCGCCTGGGCACCAGCGAGCCCGCCTTCGAACCGGTGAAGAACGCCGTCGTCGGCCAGCAGACCATCTCGTTCGGCTACCGCACCGGCGGCCAGGGCGAGGTCAACACCCGCCGCGTCCAGCCGTGGGGACTCGCCTCGTGGCACGGCCGCTGGTACCTCACCGGCTTCGACCTCGACCGCGGCGCCCCGCGCGTGTTCCGCCTGTCCCGCATCGACGGCACCGTGTCCGTGGTCCGGCGGGCGGCGCCGTACGTCGTGCCCTCCGACCACCGCGCACGCGAGATGATCCGGACGACGGTGGGGGAGCGCGAGGCGTCCGGCACCGCGACCGTCCGGGTCCGCGAGGGGCGCGGGCAGTCGCTGCGCCGCCGTGGCAGCGCGCGCGGCGTGGAGGGGGAGTGGACGGTGCTGGAGGTGCCGTTCACCGACGACGGCGCCCTCGCCGACGAGGTGAGCGGGTACGGCGCGGACGTCGTCGTCGTCGAGCCCGTCGAGGTGCGCGACCTCGTCGTGGCGCGCCTGCGCGGTGCCCTCGCTGCCCACCGCGCCCTGACCGGGGGTGCCGCGTGAGCACGCAGGAGACCGCCACGGCGCGGCTCGCCCGCCTGCTGACCATGGTCCCCTGGCTGGTGAACCGGCAGGGCATCGACACCGAGCAGGCGGCGGCCGACCTCGACATCAGCGTCGAGCAGCTCGAGACCGACCTGCGGCTGCTCTACCTGTGCGGCTACGGCCAGATGCCCGACGAGCTCATCGACGCCGAGTGGGAGGGGGGACGTGTTTTCGTCAGCAACGCCGACACCATCGCCCGCCCCCTGCGCCTCGGCCGTGACGAGGCCCTGACCCTCATGGTCGGCCTGCGCGCCCTCGCCGCGGTGCCGGGGCTGGGGGAGCGCGACACCATCGAGCGGGCCATGGCCAAGCTCGAGGCGGCGACCGGTGCCAGCGCCGAGGCCGCCTCGCGGGTCGAGGTGTCCATCGACGAGGGCGTCGAGGCCGGGTTGCTCGCCGACGCGCGACGCGCGGTCGAGCGGCGCCGCCGGGTGCACCTGCGCTACCTCGTGCCGAGCCGTGACGAGTCCACAGAGCGCGACGTCGACCCGATGCGCGTGGTCAACCTCGACGCCCACTGGTACCTCGAGGGCTGGTGCCACCGCGCCCAGGACACCCGGCTTTTCCGCATGGACCGGATCGAGTCGCTGGAGGTGCTCGACGTCGACGGCACGCCGCCCGCCGACGCCCGGCTGCGCGACCTCGACGCCGGCACCTTCACCCCGCGCGAGGACGACACCAAGGTGACGCTGCACCTGTCGCGCGGCGCCGCCTGGGTGGCCGACTACTACCCGGTCGACTCCGTGGACGTCGCCCCCGACGGGTCGAGCACGGTGACCCTGCGCACGGCCGACACGCTCTGGCTGCGCAGGCTGCTCTGGCGCCTCGGCGGGCACGCGATCGTCGTGGCCCCGCCCGAGCTCGCGCGGGCCGTCACCGACGGCGCCCTGGAGGCCCTCGCGGCGTACGGCGTCGCCGACACGACGCCCGCGGCGGGCGGGTAGGGTCGACGGCATGTGGTGGTGGGTCCTGATCTGGGTGCTGCTCGTGGTCATCGCGGCGGCCTACCTCGCGTCCCGTGCGTGGGGCCTGTGGGGCCAGGTCAAGGAGCTGGGCGCCGAGGTGTCCCGCGCGTCGGAGACCGTCGCGGCGCTGCAGGAGCGGACCGAGCGGCTCGGTGAGCCCACGCCCGCTCCCGAGCCGGCGATCTTCGGCGACCCCCGTGCGCTGCGCCGGGAACGCGACGCCACCCGCGCCTCGTTGAAGCAGCAGCGGCGCGCCCGACAGGCGGCACGCCGCCCTGCGTGGGCACGGCATCTAGACTAGGAACCACCCGGCACCACGCCACCAGGCACCACGACAAGCGCAAGGTCACCCCGACGGGGACCGAGAGGACTGAATTCCATGGGTCGCGGACTCTTCGAAGGCTGGCACATCATCGTCCTGCTGGTCCTGCTCGTCGTGCTGTTCGGGTTCAAGCGTCTGCCCGACGCCGCCCGCAGCGTGGGCCGCTCGATGCGCATCTTCAAGTCCGAGGTGCACGAGATGAAGAACGACGGCAAGAGCGCCGCGAGCAGCGACACCGTCAAGGGCGAGACCGTCCGCGACCAGACCGCGACGCCCACCAGCGGCACGACGACGGGCACCACGGCAACGCCCGGGGCCACTGCCTCCTCGCCGATCACCGAGGACAACAGCCCCCGCACGGACAACACCAGCGGCCTCTGACCGCCCTGCTCGCCGACCTGAGCCCCGAACCCGCCGAGAGCTGACCGACCATGGCGCTCCGTCGTGCCCGCAACCCCGAGGGACGCATGACGCTCGGCGACCACCTGCGCGAGCTGCGGCGGCGGTTCCTCATCTCGGCGGTCGCGACCCTGGTGGGCGCCGTCTTCGGGTGGGTCTACTACCCCCAGGTCTACGGCCGGCTGGCGGCACCGTTCAACGACTACAAGGCCGCCCACCCCGAGAGCGTCATCAGCCTCAACTTCGGCAACGCCACCGCGGCGTTCTCCCAGCAGCTGAGCATCGCGATCTTCGTCGGCATCATCGCCTCGAGCCCGGTGTGGCTCTACCAGGTGTGGGCGTTCATCGTCCCGGGCCTGACGAAGAAGGAACGCAACATCTCCCTGGCGTTCATCGGCGCCATCTTCCCGCTGTTCCTCGCGGGCTGCGGGCTCGCCTACTACGTCCTGCCGGCGGTCCTCGCGGTGCTCTACGGGTTCACGCCCGCGGGCGCCTCCAACATCCAGCAGGTCTCCGACTACTTCAGCTTCGTCACGCGGTTCATCCTGGTGTTCGGCGCGGCCTTCCTGCTGCCCGTGTTCCTCGTGGCCCTCAACGCGATCGGCATCCTGCCTGCCAGGACGATGCTCAAGGCGTGGCGCCCGGCGGTCTTCGGGATCTTCGTGCTGTCGGCGGTGGCCACCCCGACGCCAGACGCGTTCACGATGTTCCTGATGGCGCTGCCGCTGACGGTGCTCTACTTCCTGGCGATCCTGGTCAGCAAGCTGATCGAGCGGCGCAGGCGCAAGTCCCGCCCCGACTGGGTCGACGTGTCCGACGACGAGGCGTCCGCGCTCTGAGCCGACCCACCGGTAGCCTCCGCCCGTGAGCACGCGCATCGGCCTGGTCGTCAACCCGACCTCGGGCAAGAGCAGGGGCCGGTCGCTCGGCCTGGAGGTCGCCGCGCGGATGCGCGCCGCAGGGCACGAGGTGCTCGACCTAACGGACGAGTCGTACGCCGCCGCGCGGGACCGCGCCCTCGGTGCGATCGCCCAGGGCATCGACGTGCTCGCGGTCGTCGGCGGCGACGGGATGGCCCACCTCGGCATCAACCTCGCCGCCGAGACCAAGGTGCCGCTGGCCCTCATCGCGGCGGGGACGGGCAACGACATAGCCCGAGGCCTCGGCCTGCCCGTGCACGACCCGGTGCGCGCCGCCGACCTCGTCACGACCGGGGTCCCGCACACCATCGACGCCATCCGCCACGTCGACGAGCACGGCAACCGGCGGTGGTTCGGCGGCGTCCTGGGCGCCGGGTTCGACGCGGTCGTCAACGAGCGGGCCAACACCTGGCCGTGGCCCAAGGGCCAGCTGCGCTACACCCTGGCCCTGCTGCGGGAGCTGCCGCTGTTCAAGGCGATCCCCTACGTCGTCACCGTCGACGGGGTCCGCCACGAGACCCACGCCATGCTCGTCGCCGTCGGCAACGGCCCGAGCTACGGGGGAGGGATGCAGGTGCTCCCCGACGCGCAGATGGATGACGGGCTGCTCGACGTGCTGGTGCTGCGCGAGATCAGCACCCTGGAGTTCCTCCGGGTGTTCCCCAAGGTCTTCAAGGGCACCCACGTCGCCCACCCGGCCGTCGAGGTGCTGCGCGGGCGGCAGGTGACCCTCGAGGCCGAGGGCATCGTCGCCTACGCGGACGGCGAGCGGTTCGCGCCGCTGCCGCTGACCCTCGAGGTCGTCCCCGCCGCCGTCACCGTCCTGGTGCCGGCCGGGTCGCGGCCACCCTCCGCTCCTGGCGCCGGCCGCTGACGTAGCCTCGGCTCATGGCCACCCCCGCCGAGCGTTTCGCCGCCTCTGCCGAACGGTCGGCCCGCCGGAGCCCCCGGCTCGCCGAGTTCAGCGCGGGCCTGGACTTCCCGCTCGACGAGTTCCAGGAGCAGGCGTGCCGCGCCGTCGAGGCCGGCAAGGGCGTCCTCGTTGCCGCGCCGACCGGTGCGGGCAAGACCATCGTCGGCGAGTTCGCCGTGCACCTCGCGCTGGGCACGGGTCGCAAGGCCTTCTACACGACCCCGATCAAGGCCCTGTCCAACCAGAAGTACCTCGACCTGGTCCGGCGCCACGGCTCCTCCAACGTCGGGCTCCTGACCGGGGACTCCTCCGTCAACGGTGAGGCACCGGTGGTCGTCATGACGACCGAGGTGCTGCGCAACATGATGTACGCGGGCTCGCCCACCCTGCGCGGGCTCGGCTTCGTGGTGATGGACGAGGTGCACTACCTCGCCGACCGCTTCCGCGGCGCCGTCTGGGAAGAGGTGATCATCCACCTCCCCGAGGACGTTCAGGTGGTCTCGCTCTCGGCGACGGTCAGCAACGCCGAGGAGTTCGGCGCGTGGCTGGCCGAGGTCCGAGGCAACCACGAGGTCATCGTCTCCGAGCACCGGCCGGTGCCCCTGTGGCAGCACATGGTGGTGGGCCAGGGCCTGTACGACCTCTTCGTCGACGAGACCGCCGCACCCACCACCGGTGCCGACGCCACCAAGGTCAACCCCGAGCTCCTGCAGGCCATCCGGGGCACCGAGCAGCGCGGACGGTGGGACGACGGGGGCCGGGGCAACCGTGACGCCGGCCGCCTGCCGCACCGTGGGCGCGGCGCACCCCGCGGCCCCGGTGGTGGCCCGGGCGGACGCGGTATGGCGCGTGGCGGCGCAGGAGGCGGCGGCGGGAGGCCCGGTGGCGGTCCGAGCCGGTCCGAGGTCGTCACCCGGCTGGACCGCGACGGCCTGCTGCCGGCGATCACCTTCATCTTCAGCCGGGCCGGGTGCGAGGGAGCCGTCAGCCAGCTGCTGCGCGACGGGGTGCACCTCATCACCGACGCGGAGGGGGAGCGGATCCGGCGCACCGTCGAGGAGCGCATCCAGGGCCTGGCCGAGGAGGACCTCGGCGTGCTCGGCTACTGGGACTTCGTCGAGGGCCTCACCCGCGGCTTCGCCGCCCACCACGCCGGGATGCTGCCGACGTTCCGCGAGATCGTCGAGGAGCTGTTCACCGCCGGGCGCATCCGCGCGGTGTTCGCCACCGAGACCCTCGCCCTGGGCATCAACATGCCGGCCCGGACCGTGGTGCTCGAGAAGCTCGTGAAGTTCAACGGTGAGACGCACGCCGACGTCACGCCCGCGGAGTACACCCAGCTCACCGGGCGCGCCGGACGGCGCGGCATCGACGTCGAGGGCCACGCCCTCGTGCTGTGGAACCGCGGCCTCGACCCGCTTGCCGTCGCGGGCCTGGCGTCCACCCGTACCTACCCGCTGCGCTCGAGCTTCCGGCCGACCTACAACATGGCGGTCAACCTCGTGGCCCAGGTGGGACGGGAGGTGGCGCGCGAGATCCTGGAGACCTCGTTCGCCCAGTTCCAGGCCGACCGGGCCGTCGTCGGCATCGCCCGCGCGGTGCGGCGCAACGAGGAGGGGCTCGAGGGCTACGCCGAGGGCATGGAGTGCCACCTCGGCGACTTCTCCGAGTACGCCGGGATCCGCCAGGAGATCGCCCGGCTCGAGAAGGACGGCGCCCGGGCCAGGTCGGCAAGCAAGCGGGCAGAGGCAGCCGTGTCGCTCGAGGCGCTGCGCATCGGCGACGTCATCAGGATCCCGGCCGGCCGGCGCGCGGGGTACGCCGTGGTGGTCCAGCCGTCCAAGTCGTTCCGCGGCGAGGCACCGGCGCCCACCGTCGTCACCGAGGACCGTCAGCTGCGCAAGCTCACCCTCGTCGACGTGCCCGTACCCGTCGAGGCGGTCGCCCAGGTCAAGGTGCCACCGCACTTCAACGCCAAGAGCCCCAAGGCGCGCCGCGACCTCGCCACGTCGCTGCGCATCGCGGTGCCGCACGACCCGCCGCCGAAGCGCTCGCGCACCGCCTCCACGCCGGGTGAGGACGAGCGCATCGCCGAGCTGCGGCGCCGGCTCAAGGCCCACCCGTGCCACCAGTGCCCCGACCGCGAGGACCACGCCCGCTGGGCCGAGCGGTGGTGGCGCCTCAAGCGCGAGACCGTCGGGCTCCAGCGCAAGGTCGAGGGGCGCACCAACTCGGTGGCCCGCACCTTCGACCGGATCTGCGAGCTGCTCGCGGAGATGGGCTACCTGTCCGCGGACGGCACCCAGGTGACCCCCCAGGGGGAGAACCTGCGCCGCCTCTACACCGAGAAGGACCTGCTCGCCGCGGAGTGCCTTCGGCTCGGGCTGTGGAAGCGGCTCGACCCCGCCGGGCTCGCCAGCGTCGTGTCGGCGCTGGTCCACGAGCCGCGGCGCGACGAGGCCGACCCCTCGCCACGCATGCCCGGTGACGACGTCGCCGAGGCCGTCACCGAGATGCAGCGGCTCTGGTCCGCGATCGAGGACCGGGAGCGCGACCTCGGCCTGCCGCTCATGGGGGACCCCGACGGGGGTATGGCGTGGATGATGCACCGCTGGGCGTCGGGCCAGAAGCTCGACCTCGTGCTGCGCGGGCAGGACATGGCGGCCGGTGACTTCGTCCGGCGGTGCAAGCAGGTCGTCGACCTGCTCGGCCAGATCGCCGACGCGGCTCCCGAGCCCCAGCTGGCGGCCACCGCCCGTCGCGCGATCGACGCCGTGATGCGCGGGGTGGTCGCTGCCGACCGGCTCGACTGACGGGACCCGCCTGGCGAGACACGGCAGGGCATCTCGGGTCGGTCCGGTCGAGGATGGATGGGTGACCCACCCCGTCTCCGCCCAGCCCCGCACCGAGCCCGACGACGGCCCCGACCCCCGCCGCTGGAAGGCCCTCACCGTCTGCCTCGTCGCCGGGTTCATGACCCTGCTCGACGTCAGCATCGTCAACGTCGCCCTGCCCAGCATCGAGAAGGGCCTCGGCGCCAGCCCCAGCGACCTCCAGTGGGTCGTGTCGGGGTACGCCCTGACGTTCGGCCTGGTGCTCGTGCCCTCGGGCCGCCTCGGCGACGCGACCGGCCGGCGGCGCATGTTCGTCGCGGGCGTGGTGGTCTTCGGCGTGGCGAGCCTGCTGTGCGGGCTGGCGACCACGAGCAGCCTGCTGGTGGCGGCGCGGCTCCTGCAGGGTATCGGCGGCGGGCTGCTCAACCCCCAGGTCTCCGGGCTCATCCAGGCGCTGTTCCACGGTCGTGAGCGGGCGAAGGCGTTCGGCCTGCTCGGGGCGACCATCGGGATCTCCACCGCGGTCGGCCCGATCGCCGGCGGGGTCATCCTCAGCCTGCTCGGCGCCGACGCGGGCTGGCGCTGGATCTTCGTGGTCAACCTGCCGGTGGCGGTCGCCGCCGTGGTCCTGGCCCTGCGCTGGATCCCTGCCCACGTGCACGCGGAGGACGAGTCGTCCGAGCCTGCCCGCGGCGGTGACCGGGCTCCGACGCCGGCGCGACGCCGTACCGACCTCGACCCGGTGGGCGTCGCGCTGCTCGGGGCCGGCGTCCTGGCCCTGCTGCTGCCCCTGGTGGAGAGCGGGCGCGGCGGCGGCTCGGCCACTGTCCCCGGCTGGGTCGCCGCGGTGGGCGCCGGGCTCCTCGGCGTCTTCGTGCTGTGGGAGCACCGGTACGCCGCGCGCGGCCGCACCCCGCTGGTCGACCTGGGGCTGTTCAGCCTGCCCGGCTACGCCTCGGGAGCCGTCGTCGCCACGGTCTACTTCTCCGGATTCACCGGGATCTTCTTCGTGCTCACCGTCTACCTCCAGCAGGCGCTCGGGTACTCGCCACTGCTGGCCGGGCTGGCCGTGACCCCTTTCGCCGGTGGGTCGGCGGTCATGTCGGCAGTGGGCGGCAGGCTCGTCACGCGGTTCGGGCGGTCTCTGGTGACGGCGGGGCTGGTGGTCGTGGTCGTCGGCCTGGTCGCGACCGACCTCGTGCTGTCGTCGGTCGAGGGGCCGGCCACCGGGTGGTACGCCGCGGTCCCGCTGCTCGTCGCCGGGCTCGGCAGCGGGATGGTGATCTCGCCGAACATCACGTTGACGCTGTCCGAGGTGCCCGTGCGCCGGGCCGGCACCGCGGGAGGGGTCCTGCAGACGGGACAGCGCATCGGGACGGCTGCGGGCATCGCGCTCGTCGGCACGGTGTTCTTCGCCCACCTGCGCGACCAGCCCGGTGACGCCGCCGCCGTCTCGCTCCGGGTCGCCACCGGCCTGGTCGTGCTGGCCCTGCTCGCCAGCCTCGCCGACGTCTGGCTGCGCCGACGCCACCGAGCCGAGGCAGCGGCCTAGCCAGGTCCGGCAGGCGCCTTACCCGCCATACGCGTATGCGCCGAAGTCCGGGACTTCGGGCGTCCCGCCCCGGTCTTGCGCCGAAGTCCCGGACTTCGGGCCTCCCGCCCCGGTCTTGCGCCGAAGTCCCGGACTTCGGGCCTCCCGCCCCGGTCTTGCGCCGAAGTCCGGGAC